>JBEGNB010000271.1:0-7852 GCA_041182785.1 Bacteroidota bacterium | reverse complement strand
AATGTGTTTTGCAAGACAGATGTTTAACACCACTTTTGTACCGTGAAATTAAAGCTGTCAGTCAATCATCCTGCAATTACACAAACCGATAAAGCATGAAAAAACTCTTCTTTTTACTGATGTTCATCCTCTCAGGCGGTGCCTTTTCGGGGGCCATTGCTCAACCGTGCCAGGTTGAAGCGATGGTTTCGGGGCCGATTACCTGCAATGGACCAGTAGTTACGGCCACCGCAGTGGTAACCCCTCCGGGTAATACTTATTTTTACACCTGGTTTGCCAATGGACAGGTACTATCAAACTCGCAGGTACTGACAGTCACTCAACCGGGTATCTACTTTGTATTTGTTACCGATTCTCTTCAGAGTTGTTCGGCGCAAGATACAGTAACAGTTGTGGGTGACCAGGGTATTCCTTCAGTCAATATATCTGCTTCACCTGTGACATGTGGAGAGGCTATTTTCACGGCAAATACTAATCATCCGGTTAGTGCGTACCTCTGGAGTAACGGAGTAACCAGTCAGTCTGTACAGATAGATCAATCGGGCAACTATTGTGTGACTGTTACCAGTGCTCAGGGGTGTACTGCGCATGCCTGTCGCAGTTTTATTGCCGGAAACCAGCTACAGGCCGAGATTGTCAGTCTTAACTCCAATCTGTGTACCGACTCACTCGGAATGTATGTGCATGTTACAGGTGGAGTTCAACCATTCACCTATTTATGGAATACATTGGAGCATACATCCTGGATACAACCAACCCAGTCGGGCTGGTACTCGGTGACCGTGACAAGCGCCGATGGCTGTACCGCTTCAGACAGCTATTATATTGAGACCGATCTGGATGATTGCGGAACCCTGAAAGGCGTGATTTTTGCCGATTTCAACAATGACTGCCAGCCAGGCGGCAATGATTCCGGTCTAGGTCAGTTTATCATCAGGGTTGAAAATACGTCAGGTGAAGTATATTACGTGTACAGCAATAGCATAGGAGGGTACAGTGTTTCGCTGCCAACCGGGGTGTACACCGTGACACCCGTACTGATCAACAGTCCGTGGGTGCCCTGTCAACCGTCGTACACGGTTACTGTGCCATTCGGAGGATCGGTTGAGCGCAATATTCCGCTGCAACCCGTGATTCTGTGCCCGGATATGCATGTAGATGTATCCGTGCCCTTCCTGAGACGCTGTATTGGCGAGAACACCATTTATGTTCAGTATTGCAACAAGGGAACCGAGTCTGCCAGTCCTGCATACGTGGATATCGTCCTTGATCCATTGCTGGTATTCGTATCATCCACTGTTCCATATACATCCACTGGAAATAACACCTACCGTTTCGACATTGGCAATGTTGGTTTCAACACGTGCGGAAACTTTACCTTCAAAGTGAAGGTGAGCTGCGATGCCGTTCTGGGCCAGACGCACTGTGTAGATGCGACGATATTCCCGCATGATCCATGTCCTCAGGCCAGTACACAATGGTCTGGCGCCAGTGTGAAACTCAGTGCGAGCTGCAATGGCTCGGAACTGCAGTTCAGGGCACAGAATACCGGGAATGCCCCTATGACGACCAACCTCGAATATGTAATTATAGAGGATGCTGTCATGCTGGTCATGCCACCGGGCAATCCACTGGCAGTCGGCGAAGATCGTCTGGTGTTCTCTACCCCTGCCAATGGTTCAACCTGGCGCATTGAGGCAGAGCAGGAGCCCTTCCACCCGGGCTTTTCCATGCCTTCACTCACCGTGGAGGGTTGCTCTACCGGACAAACGTTCTCTCTGGGGTATGTGAACCAGTACGAGCTGGATGATGCCGACGAGTGGAAAGACACAGAATGCCGGGAGAACAGCGGTTCCTATGACCCGAACGACAAACAGGGACTTCCAACCGGATATGGCTCACAGCAATATATCAAACCGGGGGTTGATATCGAATACATGATCCGGTTCCAGAATACCGGTACCGATACGGCTTTTACTGTGGTAATCCGTGATACACTGTCGGCCTGGCTTGATCCGGGCAGCGTGGAACCGGGTGCCTCCAGCCACCCGTACCGTTTTGATTATTACGGCGACGGATTCCTGAAGTTTGTATTTGACCCGATTGCACTGCCCGACAGCAATGTAAACGTGGCGGGCTCTCAGGGTTTTGTCTCATTCAGAGTTAAGCAGAAGCCAAACGTGCCGCTTCAAACAGATATCTACAATCAGGCTGCCATTTACTTTGATGTTAACGCTCCGGTTATAACCAACAGGACGCATCACAAAGTAGGTATCAATTTCGTGACAGTTGACGCCTGGACACCCGCCCGGGAAGATCTGACGCTTCATATTACTCCAAACCCTGCCACCGATCATGTAATCCTGAAAATCGGAGGGCAGAAAAGTATCAACAGCGGTTATGCAGAACTAACCGATATGACAGGACGTCATACCACACGCATCACTATTTCAGGCAACCAGATAACACTCGAACGCGGACAACTGCCTGCCGGCATATACATGCTCAGAATAATGTCTGAAGGGAAAACTGTTGGCCACGCCAAACTTGTATTCAAATAGCAGAACAACTACTTGCTGCGAGGGGGGCTGCGGATGGCCCCCCTTTTTATTTTTGAATAACACGGAACAGTTTCACAACTCCCAACGAACGCTTTCAGTCTGATAAACACTGTCAGTCCCGTTTCTCACAAAGCCACATTTCTCCAGGACCCGGTTGGAGGCATCATTTTCGGAATCGGTGTAGGCCAGAATCAGCGGAGGGTTGAAACTGGTAACAGCGTACTTTATCATTCCCCGGGTGACTTCTGTGGCCAGTCCCCTGCCCCAGTGACTGCTTGCCAGTACATATCCGATTTCAATATCCCGGTCGGGCTCATACTCCACCCGACGCACCACACAGTAGCCCGCCAGCTCGTCCGTATCACTCAGAATAATCATAAAAATACCCAATCCAGGGTTTTCAGATGCATATTTCAGCCAAAAAGCTGTTCTTTCCTCCACAATTGTCCGGTCGTCGGTGGCCGGACGGATATAATGCATAACCTGTTCATCAGCCATAACGGATCTGACAAATTCAAAATCGGCGGGCCTGTACAGGCGGCATCTGGTGCGTGCTGTTATGATCGGGTAATCTTCCATTGTGCGTGTAAAATTAAAAAAATATTTCAAATCTTCAAAACTGGCATTGTATTTGAAAATACTCAAATATGACGATAGATTAAGTCGTGTCGTTATGCAACATAATTCACAACAAAACCGTTTAATCATGGTAATCATTGGCATAATCCTTGGGCTCTTTGCCGTTGGCGAAGGACTCATCACCCTGACCGAGATGCTACAAAGGCGCGTTCGCTGATTGTTTGGCCGCGCAACAGAATGGAGCCCGGATGCAATGATTTCTTGCATTCGGGCTTTTCTTTTGCACTACATTTGTACCCAAAAAAAATTCGATGAAGTATTTCTGGTTTTTGTTTGTTCCGGTTCTGTTAGGCGGATGTATTGAGGCAAATTCATCCTTCACAAGAGTTGCGCCGGGTGTGTGGCGTGGAGTGCTTGAGCTCGAGAAATTCTCGTTGCCCGCTCAAAAGAAAGACGATGTTTCCATACTCTACGAACAATTCAAACCCGGAGAATTACCCTTCAATTTTGAGGTAATTTATACGGAAGACGAGCGTTTTTACATTGAAATCATCAATGGTGCGCAACGGATCAGGCTGGACAGCATTCAGTACGGGCGCGACCGTGCGCAGGCACGAGATACCATGAACGTATGGTTTCCTGAATATCAGTCGTATATTCACGCTGAAATAAGGGGTGGTGTCATGCAGGGGTACTGGCGCGTCACAACAAAAGAGGATTATCAGATACCATTTTATGCGCACGCGGGTCGCGACTACCGGTTCACCAACCTGCGCAACAAACCTGATCGCGATATCACGGGCAACTGGGCTGCCCGCTTCGGTATTGACCAGCCGGAGGCTGATCAGGACATGGCGGTGGCCGAATTCAAACAGGATGGCAATCATCTGCTGGGCACATTTCGCACCGAGACAGGCGATTACGGCTATCTGGAGGGCACTGTTCAGGGCCGTAAATTCTGGCTTTCAGGTTTCGACGGGGCACATGCCTTGCTCTTTTCCGGATCCGTTCGCGGGGATACCATACAGGGACAGGTAAACTTCGGTCACAAGTCCAAATCACTGTGGACGGCCTGGCAAGACTCGTCTTTTGATCTCCGGCCGGCCGATTCCATCACTCAGGCCAGGAAAGGATCCGGTATTTCATTCAACCTGCAAACGCCCGATGGTCGCCAGCTTTCGTACCCTTCTCCCGATTTTTCAGGTAAAATCAAGGTTTTCACTATTTCAGGCACCTGGTGCCCGAATTGCCGCGATGAACAAGTGTTTCTCACGCAGTTTATGAAGGAAAATCCCGGACTGGCGTCACAAATGTCAGTAACCTGTTTTTCCTTTGAGAGAAACAGCGACGTCGGACAGGCTAATGCCCACCTGCTCCGGTACAAGAAAAAACTCGGAATTCCCTACGACGTTGTTTACGCAGGCCAGGCCAGCAAAGACGACGCTGCCCGTATGTTTCCGGTCCTTGACCGGATCAATGCCTTCCCAACCATGATTGTTCTCGACAAGAACGACCAGATAAGACTGGTACATACCGGCTTTGATGGCCCGGCAACATCCCGCTATGAGTCGTTTTCCAGCCAGTTCAGGACACTCATCACTTCCCTTCAATAATCAGGTAAAAATCAAATCCCTCCAGTACACATGAACCGAATTATCCTTGCCTACTCCCCTGCTAACGCTGATCTGGCCCAGCAGTTGCATGAAAAACTCTCAAAATCGGGTTTTGGCCCCGAACACGTCGCTAGTTCGTCCGACTGGGCTGAGACTGTTTTCTCCAGGGGACTGCCGGTAGTCATGCTGGTCACCGATAACCTGCTCACCGATCGCGAGTGCATGTCGGGACTGCTGGCTGAATTGCGGAAGCTTTCTGCAGATAACATATTGATACCTGTCATTGCCGATGGAAAGAATGCCGAAGGGGAAGTCGTTCCTACTGCCATAGACAGAATGGTCAATATGCTTCACTATATGAATCACTGGCAGAATCTGTGGATGAAGGTAAGTTCCGACTATCAGAATATGGTCGGACAGGACAAGGCAAAGCTTGAGAAGGAGATGGACTCCATCAGAGAACTCGCCAATGAAATGAGCGAGATTATAACCATGCTGAGGGCCGCTGAACCTGTTACTCTGGCTCAGTTCGAGGCCAATGGTTACAGCTATCTCTTCCGTACACTCGGATTGCAGCAAGGTCAATCCCATGAGTTGTCGCACACTACTGTGGTTGAGCAACCGGCTCCTGTACATCCCGAATCCGGAAGTATAGCCAGTGAGGAGACTGTGGAGGCCGCCAGTTCAGTAACACTACCCTATTCGGTCATTGAGGGCGGAATATTTACGCCTGTTCCGGTTGGAATCGAACCCGAGGCTCCTGTTTCAGCTGCCGAAACACCGGTTGTTGACGAAGAAATTTTCCCGACAGATATCCAGACGGTTCCTGCAGACGAGGCCGTGGAGCAAACAATCAGGGATGCCGACTTCTGGATTCAGCAGGGTTTTATCGAAAACGGACTTGAGTTGCTCCGAACCGCTATGGAGTTCTACCCCGACAATGAGCGAATTAGCCGCGCTTATGAGGTAGGAATGCAGAAATTGAAGGAAAAACAGTCGCTGCCCCCGGAACCTGAACATGCACCTGAACAGGAAGAAGTAACCTCTCCAACGCAGGATGCCGGTTCCTACTGGCAGCAGGGTCTGACCGCTGTTGCACAGGGTGACTACCTGTATGCCAAGTATTGCTGGGACAGGGTGGCTGAAATAAATCCCGATTATCCCGGAATTTACCGCAACCTCGGTCTCATGGCAGCCGAACATCTGGCTGACGAGTACCGGGAAACTGCCGTGGTCTATCTCCGGAATGCCCTTGCAAACGCTCCTGACGATTCCGAGCTGATGGCAGCACTTGAAAAACTGACCGGTCAGTCGCTGCAGCCGGTTACCGACACCACCAATGAACCCGTCGAACCAGGGCCCACCCCGGATAACGAGCCTGTCGCGATACAAAATCCGGATGCCCCCGTTGTACTGATTACCGGTGCCACCTCCGGAATCGGCCGGGCGACCGCCGAAGTCTTTGCGCGAAACGGATACCGGCTTGTTCTCAATGGCCGCCGCAAAGAAAGGCTGGAAGAAATCGGCCAACACCTGAAAATGACGTATGGTTCCGATGTATTACTGCTTCCTTTTGATGTGCGCAGGTATGAAGAGGTTGAAGCGGCTTTTAACGGAATTCCGGACCACTTCCGCCATATTGATGTACTGGTAAATAATGCCGGTCTTGCCAAGGGACTCAGTCCTATCCACGAAGGGCGCCTGGATCACTGGGAAACCATGATAGACACCAATATTAAAGGGGTGCTGTATATGACCCGGATGGTATCGCCCGGCATGGTTGAGCGCCGGAAGGGACATATCGTCAATGTCAGCAGCAGTGCAGGCAAGGAGGTTTATCCGAACGGAAATGTGTATTGCGCCACGAAATTCGCAGTGGAGGCACTCACCAAGGGGTTCCGCTCCGATTTATACCGGTACAATGTACGTGTCAGTCAGGTCAGTCCGGGGCATGTAGAAGAAACCGAGTTTGCCATCACCCGCTTCGACGGTGATGCCGAAAGAGCCCGTATTTACGATGACTTCAGACCACTCAAGTCATCCGATGTAGCCGATGCGATATGGTTTATGGTATCGAGACCCGATTACGTCAATATTCAGGACATACAGATGTTTGGCACTCAACAGGCCAGCAGCGCACTGATTGACAGAAGCGGACGCTAGAATGTACGCTTTTTCACTTTTTTGAGTGAGAGCAGGTTAATGGCATTATGGGGCAAGCCCTCCGTCTTTCTGGATGCAAACTGGGCTGTTTCATCGTAAAAAAGGAAAATTACCGGTGCTTCCTCTACAAGGATTCGGTCCATCTGATTGTACAGACCATACCTTTTATCCGGGTTGTTTTCCAGCAGGCAACTTTCGTATAAACGATCATACGCCGGGTTTTTGAACCCGGTATAGTTCGGTGGTGCGCCATTTTTACTGTAGAAACAGGTGAGGAAACTCTCGGCATCCGGGTAGTCTGCTATCCACGATGCCCGAAAGAAGGGAGCCTGCCCGTTGCGCATGCGCTCGCGCAGGATGGCTGTTTCAGCCGGTTCAATCCTGACACGAACACCGATGTCTTCCCACTGCCTCACAATCATGGTACACAGATCCAGATACTCGGCATTACAGAGCAGCGTAATTTCCGGAAGACCTTTTCCACCGGGGAAACCGGCCTCGGAGAGCAGTTTTGATGCTTTTGACTGATCGAAACTGTAGCCCCGTACGGCGGTATCATTGAATGACGGCAGGCCTCTCGGGGAAAATCCGGATGTGGCTGGTTTCCCGACACTGTTTCTAAGTGTTCGGAGGATCAGTTTACGGTCAAATCCATAGTTGAGCGCCTGGCGTACCTTTTTTAGTTGAAGCGGACTGGCGCCTTTGGATTCATCTATCCGGATACCCAGGTATTCCGAGTTCAGGTATGGATTTTTCAGGAAGTAAAACCCGGAATCCAGTCGGGGCTGGAGATCGCCATCCGGTGTGAGCAGTTCATTCACATAAGAACTCTCCAATCCGAAAAAATAGTCCAGATTCCCCTTTCTGAACTCGAGAAAAGCTGTTTTTCTGTCGGTAATAAACGATATTTTCACAGCATCCAGGTAAGGCAACTTG
>JBEGNB010000270.1:0-4223 GCA_041182785.1 Bacteroidota bacterium | reverse complement strand
TGATACAGGCTGCCGACCGTATGAAGCCTGATCTGGTGAACTGGCTCCGGTGCTGCAAGGGAATACTGTAAACTAGAAACTCAGGGAAGCGAATACCGGGTAGTGGTCGGAGAACGATCCGGCCCTCACCACCTTGCAGGAGTGCGTGGAAATACTTCTTTCCGTCAGGATATAATCAATACGGAGAAGAGGCAGTGCCCCGGCGAAGGTTGTTCCAACGCCAAATCCCTTTTCCCGGTAGGTATCGGTAAACCCGTCTGACAGTAAAGAATAGACATAGGAACTCGGCGTGTCGTTGAAGTCTCCGCAAAGGATAACAGGTGTCTTGCAGGCATTGATGTGTTCGCGCAGTTTTCGGGCCTGTTGTGCCCGACGGGCGGTGGCCGATCCTACCCTGTCGAGTACAAAGCCGATGTCCTGCCAGGTTTCTTCGTCGTCGAGCTCACCGCTCTGAATGACCCTGGTTGTGGTGCCCGTTACGCGATTCGACTGCAGGTGTGCGTTATAAACCCGGACAAGCCTCTTTCTGGAAACGCGGATATCGGCCCAGATGACAGAGTTATACGCTTTGTCAAAGGCTACCTCGCCGGAGGCTTCAATCGGGAAGCGGCTCAAAATGACAGTACCCTTTTTCAGATTGAACGAGTGTGGATACCCCATTTTTTCAGCGAGCTGGCGGTAAAACTTCCCGCTGGTTTCCTGGGTACAGAGGATATCGGGGAAGCCGTTTTCCTGAAGCATTTTGGCGTAGGCTGCAATCCGTTCCTCCCGCCATTGTCCACCGGAACTGGATTTTCCGGGATAAATACCACCCAGGTTGTGAGTAGCTACCGTAATTGCCCTTTCAGGCACATGATCACTTTCGTAATCAATACCTATAAACCCGGTGATATGCTGAATTCCGAAAACAAGAATTCCAACGTGATACAATGCGAACCTGTTGAAATCCCATATCCAGAACAGCATGAGCAGAATATTGAAAATCAGAAGCCAGGGAAATGCCGTGCCAAAGAACGCCAGCCACTGGAAAACGGACGGGTCAACCAGCGGACATATATACGAGAAGAGCGTGAACAACATCGTCACGGCACTTGCAATTTTTATGACATATCTGAGCAGGGTCTGCATGCACGTATCTATTTCTGACTTGCCTGATACAGGAATTCCTTCTCTTCTGTTGTCAGACTTTCATACCCGCTTTGCTTTATTTTATCGAGAATGGTATCCAGACGCTCCTGAAAGCCATGCTCTTTTGTTGGTTGCGCAGAATTTGGTGTTTCCCGCACATAGGTAGCCTTCATGGGGCCGGGTTTTCTGTTTTTCTTCTGATATCTTGACCGGCCTGAAAAAAGGCCCTCGATCCAGGTCAGTACCCTGTCAACAGGTTCGGTCCAGTCCTTGCCATCGCGCAGTTGATAGACAAAGACACAACCGAGCAGGAACCCGGCAATGTGCGCAATCGGTCCTCCGGAGTTATAGCTTCCTGCCACGGCAGTCAGGTCGAGGAGTAACTGCACCAGGACGATATATTTCACCTTTACATTACCGAGCAGCAGGAGACTTACCCGGTAATCGGGAGCCAGAATGAGCGTTGCACCTCCCAGAGCCATTACCGCACCTGAAGCGCCGAGCGCATAACCGGCCGGAATAATACCGAATACGGCAGATACGATAAAGAAAAGCGCTCCGGTGAGTCCGCCCAGGATATAGAGCGGGAGAATCCGGCGATCGCCAATCAGGTCGCTGACAATGCGGGCGAACAGATGGAGAAACAACAGGTTACTTATGAGGTGCCACAAATTGTCGTGCAGGAAAATATGCGTAATCAGCGACCAGGGTTGCATAAGAAGGCGCATTGGATCGCCCGGCACACAGAAATAGTGCAACACCGTGGAATAGGCCGAATCCGGATTTCCCATTGTAAAACCACCCAGAATGAGAAACAGGAGTTTTGTGAGAACAAACACGGCGAAGTTGATCACGATAAGTTTCGTGGCCATATCGCCGGTTCGCATGGAATATTTCAGATCGTCCCAGATAGAATTAAGCATGACAGGAGAATATTAACTTGAGTAATCAGCTGATATCGGATGTTAAAAATAGTGCCTGGTTTTTCTGTTCCAGAAGAGAATCAGCAGCAGTCCGAACACGGCACCGCCGAGGTGTGCGAAATGCGCGATACCTGTCTGGTAACCGCTGACACCGTACACCAGTTCGAGTACAGCCATGACGGGCACAAAGTATTTGGCGCGCATGGCAACCGGAGGAAAAAGCAACCGGATTTCCTGATTCGGGAATGTCATGGCGAAAGCTACCATAATACCAAATACAGCGCCGGATGCACCGAGGGAACAGCCATTCCAGGTCGCAGGGTCAATACCTGCAGCCGAAAGCTCCCACCACTGTACGGCGTTATGGGTTATATAGGCACCAATACCGCAAAAAAGATAGAAAAACAGAAAGCGCTTGGGCCCCCACACCATTTCCATCATAGTACCAAACCAGTAGATAGAAAGCATATTGAACAGCAGATGCGGAAGGCTGCCGTGCATAAACATGTGTGTAAAGATCTGGAAGGGCTGGAAATGAGGAGAGCCAGGCAAAAATGCTGCCAGGTGCAGCCTGCCGAGCGTAATATAGTCCAGCGAGGCGCTGTCGAACACTTCCTCGCCGAGTACAACATACGAGCCGATGAACATCAGCACATTGATGATAATCAGATGTCTGACTACGCCCTGAAACGGTATTCCTGAGAAATACATAATGTTACCTGATAATGGTTATCCGAATTGTTTTCGCACCTCTTCCAGATCATGCTGGATGAAGCATTTTTTACCCGACGGGCAGGCAAAGGGTACAGAGCAGGCAAAAAGCTGATCAATGAGTTCCCGCATCTCATTTACAGCAAGCAGGCGACCTCTTTTGATGGAGGTATTTTTAGCCATGGCTGCTGCCAGTCTTTTGCGTTCGTTGAGCTCCATCTGTATGTTATTCCGATACTGATCGAGCAGATTACCGATTAGTACCTCTTCCGGAATCTGCTGGTCCAGATCGGCAGGCACGCCATGAACAACGAAGGCATTACCACCGAAGAGGGCTATTTCAAATCCCAGCGTGTTTATGTCATCGAGAATATCACGCAGCAGGGCTGCATCGGCAGGCGACAATTCCAGCGTTTTCGGGAAGAGCAGTTTTTGGATGGCAATAGGCTGATTTTCAAGGGCATCCAGATATTTCTCATACAGAATGCGCTCGCTGGCAGCCTGCTGATCAACAAGCAGAAATCCCGATTTGATATGACTGACAATGAACTGCCCGTGAATCTGATACGGCTCCTTCTGTACCCTGGAAAATTGCTCATTCTCATCATCCATTTCAAGAATTTCCACAGAAGAGAAGTTCCCGGATACTTCGGGTGTGAAAGAGCCGGGAGCTTCCTCATCGTCGGGAACCAGTTCGGTGACGGGAATACCCATACCTTCATACAGCCGCTGCCAGTTTCGAAGATTGTCATCATGACGGCGATCATCGGATGTGAACGATTCCTGCGGTCTGGTTCCAGAGCCACTGAATGATGTGGGCGGCTGGTAAGAGGAGGCCGACGGAAACGACTGAAAAGCAGGTTCCTGCTCGAAATCAAGCGTTGGGGTGATATTATTGGCGCCCAGAGCATGTTTCACCGCAACCTTCAGGTAATTGTAAACCAGCCGTTCATCGTCGAACTTGATTTCCTGCTTGGTAGGATGCACATTGATATCTATGCTTCCGGGATCAATTTCCAGTGAGAGCACATAAAGCGGGTGATGATCATCGGGGATAAGGTTTTCATAGGCGGCCACAACAGCGTGATGCAGATAGCTGCTTTTGATATACCGTTTATTGACAAAAAAGAACTGCTCTCCCCTGTTTTTCTTGTGGTAATCGGGTTTCCCCACAAATCCGGTAATCTTGAGAATGTCAGTCTCTTCCTGTACCGGTACCAGTTTTTTATTGACCGCGTCACCGAATATCTTTACCACCCGTTGCCGCAGATTTCCGGAGGGCAGGTGAAATATTTCGGTGTCATTCTGATGCATGGTGAAGTGTACATCGGGGTTTGCCATCGCAATGCGCTGAAACTCATCAATGATATGGCGCATTTCCACGGCATCTGCCTTCAGGAAATTCCTGCGGGCGGGTACGTTGTAAAACAGATTTTTAACGGCGATACTGGTACCCTGAGG
>JBEGNB010000269.1:0-3323 GCA_041182785.1 Bacteroidota bacterium | reverse complement strand
TGAATACAGCGCCGGAAGGAGTGTTATCGTGCAGTTCTATACTGCCACCATGCGCTTTTACTATCTGGCTCACGATAAACAGGCCGAGTCCGGTACCAGTAGTTTTCCGGGTTTCCTCGTTTCCGATGCGGTAGAATTTTTCGAACACCCGCTTTTTCTCGGAATCGGGGATGCCCGGTCCCTGGTCGGCAACCACAATCCGGCATTTGCTGTCCCGATTTGAGATAGTCACGCGTACGGGCGCGTCCCCGGGTGCATACTTGAGTGCGTTTTCAAGCAGATTCCTGATAACAGCCGCTATACCGGTATAATCTGCCTTTAGTGCGGGCCACCCGTCAGGTGCCGAAACCGCGATGTCTGCACCGGGTGAACGGGCGAGCATGGCGTCGCGACAATCTTCCACAAGCGTCTTTAGGTTCACCTCCCCGAGGGTTGGCCTCCACTTGTCTTCCAGTCTGGCCGCCAGCAGCAATTCCTCTACAAGCCCCTGGAGGCGGTCGGCATCTTTCAGTCCGTTTTTCAGAAGTGTTTCACGCTGGTCGTCGCGCAGGGTGCGCCTGGTCATGGTTTCTATGACCAGGCGCAGCGATGCGATCGGCGATTTCAGTTCGTGTGTGATACTGAGCAGGAAGTTTCTCCGCTGCCGGGCCAGACTCACCTCCTTGTCTGCACTCCTTCTGATGACCCAGAGGCCAAAAACAAGGCATACAGTGAAGAAAAGCCCTTCGGCAACAACCATCCTCTTCCCGCTCTCCCAGGCCCCGCGTATTTTGTTGTAGTCAGCATTTCGCTGAACAACATCGGATTCTCCGGGGTACTTGTACTCCAGCAGAACGAGCTGCTGAAGATACAGCCGTTCATTCTGTTCCCAGAGGTGGAATGCCCACCACAGGAAAGCGAGTATCATGTACCCTATTACGAAATACGACAGGCGGGATAACGACATTCAGCGCAGTATCAGGGATTTACCTTGAAGAGCTCAACGTCGAAAATCAGGGTGGAATAACCTTTGATGGTTGCTCCGCGTGCCTGTTCTCCGTAAGCCAGGTTGTAAGGAATATAGAAGCGGAACTTGTCGCCCTCTTTCATGTACTGCAAGCCTTCAGTCCAGCCGCGGATAACCTGATTCAGGCCAAACGTGGCTGTCTTGTTGCGCTGTACAGAACTATCGAATATCTGACCGTCAATCAGTGTGCCGTGGTAGTGCACTTCCACCTTGTCGGTTTCTTTCGGGGAAACGGTACCCTCGCCCTTTTTCAGTACCTCATACTGGAGACCAGAAGCAGTGGTAACCACCTCTTTGCGCTTCTTGTTTTCCTCCAGGAATTTGGTATTGTCGTCTTTCCATTTTGCCGTCACCCGTGGTTGTGCCACTTTGGTGTTATAATCGTTGTAGCGGCGGTTAGCCTCTTCATTGGTCAGTTTCTGACCGGTACCGGAAACAGCCGCGTTGAAGCCGGCTACAAACAGGGCAACACTGGCATCCTTGTCCATCATTTTCTTGAACTGATTGGCGATGCTTACGCCGTACGCGTAGTTGACACTATCTGTTGCGGTTTTCAGTTCCACAGCCGTCTGCTGGGCTGATACCGAGGCTGCCATGAAGATGACAGAGAAGAAAATACTTGCTTTTTTCATGCTGCTGGGCATTAATTCAGATTTAAAGTTTGAATATGGATTCGTCTATTCCTTCATTCACCTTCACGGATGTGAGGGTTACCTTGAAAGGCACCGGGAATACGCCTGTAACGGTGGTACTGTGCGGAAACAGGATGCCAGACACGCTTTTGTAATCGCTGAAGTCAATGGTCTGGGTCATCGGGCTGCCGTCGGGGCCTTCGCTACTGGCGATTTCACGCAGTTTCAGACTGGTTTTTGTGCTGTAATACTCGGTTGATTTCTTGCCGTCGGGGCGTTCAACTTCCACGATATAGGCATTTTCACCCGATACTTCCTCGATACCCTTCAGGTTCAGTTTGTAACCGGCACTCACATAGAAAGCCTCTTTCACGAAGCGGGCCTGCTCTCTGGAGTCTTCCAGCTGTGCGCCTTCCATGGGGGCACTGCCGCCCATGCCTGACTGGGATCCCTTGCCGTCGCTGTAAACCTGGCGATTGAGGGTTTGTCCGTTCATACTGATTTCAACGGCCAGCTTGTTGTTGTTCTTCTGCCATGTTTTGACCGTCATGGCCGGTCCGCGCACCTGCATGCTGGCTTCCGTCTGCATATCGGAAATGGCGGAAATCTTTCCTGTACCACCGATAGCATTCAGGTAGTCTTCCACCACTTTGGAGCCGGTCATTCCCTCCGGAACAACCTGAGAGGCGGCTTTCACCGGATTGCCATAAGCGTCGAAGAAATTCACTTTACCGTCAGCCGAGAACTGTTTCAGTTTGTCGGCTACGGCGTCGCGGTTGCCAACTACCAGAATGTGGGCCTTGTCGGGACTGATATATTTCTTGGCCATGGCCATTACATCATCGGCCGTGACACTTTGCAGGGCCTCCAGGTATTTCTCGTAATAGTCGGCCGGAAGATTGTAGCGGATAGTGGAAAGCGCAAAGCTCGCGATGGTTCCCGGCTCCTCCAGATTCTGGGAGAACTGACCTGCGATAACGTTTTTGACCACCTGCAACTCCTGCTCCGGCACCTTTTCAGTAGCCAGACGGCGCATTTCCTTGATAAATTCGGTGATACTGCTGTCGGTAACAGCATTACGGACGCTGGCGGACCCGGTAAACGAGCCAACGAGTTCGTCGGGGTTCAGCGAGCTGCGTGCGCCGTACGTCCAGCCATGCCCTTCACGCAGATTGGCATTGACGCGGCTGTTGAAGTAGCCACCGAGAATGGTATTGGCCACGCGGGCCTTGATTACCTCCGGCACACCGGGTTTCAGGTCAATCGGATAAGTGATATTGATGACCGATTGTACGGCTCCCGGCTTGTGAACAAAGTCAACCTGTGTTTTCTCGGGCGCTTTGGGAGTAGGATAGGTGTGTTCAGGCACCTTTCCGGAAGCCCAGCGTCCGAAATACTGTTTTGAGTAATCTTCCAGTTTAGTCCGTGTGATATCCCCTGTTACTACCAGGTAAGAGATATTCGGCTTGAAATAGGTGTTGTAGTGCGACTTGATCTGCTCCAGTGTTACTTTTTCCACACTGGCTTCCGACATATTTTCGCCGTAGGGGTGATTGCTTCCGTAACGAACTACAGAGCCTACCACAGAGGCAATAGCACCGGCATCGTCTTTCTGGGATGCCAGATCGCTCAGGGTACGCACCTTGGCCTTGTCGAGTTCCTCCTGCGGGAACGTGGGTCTGAGC
>JBEGNB010000268.1:0-6040 GCA_041182785.1 Bacteroidota bacterium | reverse complement strand
TGTTTTCCACCAGACCGAGCATATTGGTGATCCAGATATCGCTACTTAGCGCGAAACCCACGGTGATACTCTGACCTATTCTTTTTTTGAGCTGGTCGAAGTGCACGCTCTTGCAGATAGCCAGCAGGATATCTTTGAAATGGTCGTTGGGACGCACATACCTGAACTGATCGTTTACTTCGCCACGCAGCACCGAGAAGCCGAGCACACGCGGCAGGTAGAGTCCTTCGAATGGCTCCGACAGAAGCAGTTTTTCGAGCGACACCAGCTGGAGAGGTGCCTCGGCAGCTACCCGGTGGTGAATTTCAGAGAGCATGGGCTCGAACTCCTGGCGGAGCTCGTTGTAAAATTCATCCTCCTCTTCCTCCTGATATTTTGCCAGACTTTCAGATTCCTGAATGGCTGCTGCTATTTCATTGAGTTGATCGTAATACTGCTCGTCTAAGGCTTGCATGGTGGTGGTGTATGTGCTTTTTAGCTTGTTCAGATTGAATATTTTGAAAAAAGACCCGATGAAGCCTCAAAGGACTTCACCAGGTCTTATCATCAAAACACGCTTCGGAGGCAAAGTTATAAACAGCTTCCGAAGTTGGGAAATAATCGAAGAAAAAAATTACTCCTCAGTTGATTCTGCTGCAGCTGATTCTTCAGCAGGAGCTTCATCTTCAATCACCGGGAGTGGTGGAGCTGCCTTAGGCTTTACCTTGGCAGTACCGTCAACGTTAGCGATGAACTGGCGCTTCTTGTCGGCAATTTCAGTGCGGCGCTTGTTGATTCCTGCTTCTTTCTGCTCAGTCCAGGCAGCCAGTTTGGCATCTGCCTGCTCCTGTGTGATGGCACCTTTCTTGACGCCTTCCTGCAGGTGTTTGGCATAGAGAACGCCTTTAAAGCGAAGAATAGCGCGAACTGTGTCGGTAGGTTGTGCTCCTACATGTACCCAGTACAGGGCGCGGTCATTCTTGAGCTCAATAGTGGCGGGAACTGTAAGCGGGTTGTAAGTACCGATCTTCTCGATGAAGCGGCCATCGCGGGGCGAACGGCTGTCGGCAGCTACGATGTGGTAAAAGGGGGCTTTGCTACGGCCTTTGCGTTGCAAACGAAGTTTAACTGACATTTAATTGAAAATTTTAATGAGTTTTACTCGCCCGGCTCCCTGTCTGAGGCAGCACCGGGCTTTTCAGCGGCGCAAAGATACGCCAGGAGACTTTAATATTCCAAATTTTATTTGAAATTCACTCAACCGTGGCACCTGTGAAACTGTTACCTTAGCGCCTCTGAATATTGATTACCTTCAGGGGAGCCCTGCCAGACTATTTTATCCCAATTACGCCTGTGTTCGCCACGCCGGGTACACCTATACAGCATATGAGCCAAACTGTTTTTGAACGCCTGACGGAAGCTGTCAGATCGAGGATTCTCATTATTGACGGTTCGATGGGGGTTTTTCTCCAGTCGTACAACTTGCCCGAGGCCGATTTCCGGGGTGAGCGCTTTCGTTCGCACCACCGCGATCTGAAGGGTAATTTCGATATTCTTTGCCTCACCCGTCCCGACCTAATTGAGGGCATCCACCATGCCTATCTCGAAGCGGGTGCCGATATCATTGAAACCAATACGTTCAATGCCACGCCCGTATCACAGGCTGAATTCGACCTGCCCGCTGAACTCTGTTACGACATAAACCGGGCCGCTGCAGAGGTTGCCCGCCGGGCTGCTGATGTTCACACGCGGAAGGATCCCGCCAACCCGCGTTTTGTGGCCGGCTCTATCGGCCCGCTGAATAAAACGCTGTCGCTCTCGCCCGATGTGAACGACCCCGGCTACCGCGCACTCACGTTCGATGAGGCCAAAGACGCTTACGCTGTACAGATGCGCGGACTGATTGACGGAGGTGCCGATATTCTGCTGGTGGAGACCATTTTTGACGTGCTCAACTGCAAGGCCGCCCTGTATGCTATTGACGAGGTGTTCGAAGAAAAGGGCACCCGTTTGCCTGTAATCATTTCCGGTACCATCACCGACGCTTCGGGCCGTACCCTGAGCGGACAAACCGTGGAGGCTTTCTGGCTGTCGGTCCAACACGCCCGGCCCTTTGCTGTCGGACTGAACTGTGCGCTCGGAGCCGCTGAAATGAGACCTTATGTGGAGGCTCTTTCCGGAATGGCCGACTGTTATATCAGTGCCTACCCAAATGCAGGCCTGCCCAACGAATTTGGTGAATATGAACAGGGGCCGCACGAAATGTGTGTGCTGATGGAGGATTTTGCCCGCGCCGGTTTCGTCAATATCGTGGGTGGATGTTGTGGTACCACGCCCGACCACATCCGTCATATAGCCTCTCATGTGCAGGGGCTGCCTCCGCGCGTTCCGCCGCCGCCATCGCCCTACAGTTCTTACAGCGGCCTCGAACCGCTCATCATCCGCGAAGACACCAATTTTGTCAATATTGGTGAAAGAACCAACGTAACCGGCTCGTCAAAATTTGCACAGCTGATCAGGGACAACAGATACGCCGATGCGTTGTCGGTTGCCAGACAGCAGGTGGATGGAGGCGCCCAGATTATTGACGTCAACATGGACGAGGGTTTGCTCGATTCGGAAGCTGCCATGGTGAAGTTTCTCAACCTGGTATCGGCCGAGCCCGATATTGCCCGGGTACCGGTGATGGTTGACTCCTCCAAATTCAGCGTGATCGAAGCAGGTCTGAAATGCCTGCAGGGGAAAAGTATTGTCAACTCGATTTCTCTGAAGGAAGGAGAAGAATCGTTTATCCACCAGGCGAAGATATGTCGCCGCTTCGGCGCTGCCGTGGTGGTGATGGCCTTCGACGAACAGGGGCAGGCCGATACACTGGAGCGAAAGGTGGAGATTTGTCAGCGCGCCTATCGAATTCTGACGCAGCAGGTGGGTTTCAACCCGACTGACATCATATTCGACCCGAATGTTTTCGCTGTTGCAACCGGTATTGAGGAACACAACGAATACGGAATTGCTTTCATAGAAGCTACCCGAATTATCAAACAGACTTGTCCGGGAGCAAAAGTATCGGGTGGCGTCAGCAATCTGTCGTTTTCTTTCCGCGGCAACAATATGGTGCGGGAGGCTATGCACTCCGCCTTCCTGTTCCATGCCACAAAGGCCGGTATGGATATGGGTATAGTAAACGCGGGCGCCTTGCCTGTTTACGATCAGATCCCGGCTGAACTGCTCGAAAAAATTGAAGATGTGCTGTTCAACCGAAAACCGGATGCCACCGAGGCACTGGTCACGCTGGCCGAATCATTCAGAAAAACGGCAGGTAAAACGGTAGGGGAGGATCTGGCCTGGAGGGATGGATCGGTACAGGATCGCATCACGCATGCGCTCGTACGCGGGATTGACAAATTCATTGAAGAGGATGCCGAGGCAGCCCGACAGTTGTTCAGTTCGCCGCTGGAGGTAATTGAGGGGCCCCTGATGACCGGTATGAATGTAGTGGGCGACCTTTTTGGCGCCGGAAAGATGTTCCTGCCGCAGGTGGTAAAAAGTGCCAGGGTAATGAAAAAGGCCGTTGCCTATCTCGAACCATACATACAGGCCCAAAAAAGCGGCGGTGGTGGTGCCAAGGGTAAAATTCTGATGGCAACGGTGAAGGGTGATGTGCACGATATCGGCAAGAATATAGTGGGTGTTGTGCTCGGTTGCAACAACTACGACATTGTGGATCTGGGGGTTATGGTGCCAGCCGATAAAATCCTCAAGGCCGCCCGCGATGAAAATGTGGATATGATCGGACTTTCAGGATTGATCACTCCCTCACTGGATGAAATGGTGCATGTGGCAAAAGAAATGCAGCGCCTGAACTTCAACATACCACTGCTGATCGGTGGAGCTACTACCTCCAAAACTCACACAGCCGTCAAAATTGAGCCACACTACCAGAACGCACCCGTGGTGCACGTCCTCGATGCCAGTCGAAGTGTGGCGGTTGCCAGCTCACTGCTTACTAAAAATGTAGCCGAAAATGAGGCTTTTACAAGCGGGATAAAAGCTGAATATGAACAGATTCGTGTCCAGCGCGCAGGCAGGCAGTCGTCCAAACAGTATCTGACCATTGAAAAGGCCAGGGAGAACAAGTTTGCGCCCGACTGGAGCAGTTATACCCCACCGGCACCTGGTTTCACCGGCGTGAGGGTACTCGATAATTATTCGCTCGCCGAGCTGGCGGAGTATATTGACTGGACACCCTTTTTCCAGAGCTGGCAGCTGGCCGGCAAATTCCCCGACATACTCTCCGATGAGGTGGTAGGGGAGGAGGCTACCCGTCTTTTCGCCGATGCGCAGGCGATGCTTCGCCGTATCATTGATGAGAAGTGGCTCACTGCCCGGGCGGTTATCGGTATTTTCCCGGCCTCGGCCTCAACGGATTGTCCGGATGACATCCAGTTATATCATCCGGAAAACCCGTCAGAGCCGCTGGAAACTCTGCACCACCTCAGGCAACAGAACCAGAAATCCGCTGGTCTGCCGAATATGTGTCTTTCCGACTTTGTAGCGCCTGCGGGCGATTACCTGGGGGCGTTCGCCGTAACAGCTGGTATCGGTATAGAGGAGCGTGTCAGGGAATTTGAGCAGTCGCACGATGATTACTCCGCAATTATGCTCAAGGCACTGGCCGATCGTTTTGCGGAGGCATTTGCCGAGCGGCTGCACGAGGTAGTCAGGAAGGATTTTTGGGGATATGCAGCGGGCGAGTCGCTTGACAACAACGCACTTATTGAGGAAAAATACATTGGAATCCGGCCAGCCCCGGGTTATCCGGCCTGTCCGGAGCACACAGAAAAGCGAACAATCTGGAAACTGCTCGATCCGGAAACGAACGCCGGTATCAGTCTGACGGAAAGCTGCGCCATGTATCCGGCGGCTTCTGTGAGCGGCTGGTATTTCAGCCATCCGGAATCGAAGTATTTCGGACTGGGTCAAATTTCGAGGGATCAGGTGGCTGACTATGCTGCGCGCAAGGGCATGAGCATGGAGGAGGCCGAACGCTGGCTGGCGCCGGTACTCAATTACGAGTGATACCCTCGTAGAGCCAGTTGGCGATTGCCTGGCGATTGTTTTTCTGAATGATCCGCTGCTGATCGTTGGCGTTCTGTATGTTGGCCAGCTCGATAAAGACGGCTTTTTTGGTTTTTACTTCGGTGAGTGTGAGCAGACCGCGGGTAGTCACGGTGCCTTCATATTCTCTGCGATCAGCCCGGTTTTCGTATTTCTCACGAAAAACGTTCTGCATGTTATTGGCCAGTTTTTTGCTGGCCTCATTACCGTTTTTGTAATAGAAGAAAACATCAATATGCTGGTGTACGGATCTTGAGTCAATGTGAATTTCGATGACAGTCTGATCGGTGATTCCCGCTTTCAGGTGTTTGGCGGTCATTTTATTGATGAAATCGGTGCGTTGTAGCAGCCTTTCGCGCTGTTGTAGCGGAATTTCGAGATTGTTCCATACCACTTCGTCCTTGTCACATTCCAGGAACATATCATCCCTGATACCATCGTCGGGGTCTCTCACTACCATGTAAGCCGTTGCTCCGTGACTGAGGAGTTTTTTCAGCAGGCGCAGCGTGACATCATAGGCGTACTCGTCTTCGCAGAGCGTATGAGCGCCTCTTTCACCCTGAGCACCCACATCGGGGCCTCCGTGGCCGCTGATCAGGTAGAAAACCCTGTTTTTGAGTTTCTGGTCAATCAGCGGGGTGTTGGCGTACGTTTTACCGAATATGGGAAATTTTCTGGATCCATTGGAGAGGCTCAGTTCACCGTGCAGGCCTTTGATGGCGGTTGAAGAAACGGGGGTGGCGGAGCGGGTTTCCTCAGCTGCATCATCCGCACATTCCAGTTCGTGGATGGGCACCCACAGTTTTCTGTTATCAATAAAACTTTCGGGCCGCAGTCCCTGATCGAGCGCCTTGTTATTAAATGCCTTGATTCGTTCAGCCTTTCTCCAGTCATCAATTTCTATCGTTGACATGATTGATCTGCCGTTGTAGGCAGCCACACA
>JBEGNB010000267.1:0-6015 GCA_041182785.1 Bacteroidota bacterium | reverse complement strand
CCTGGCAGCATCTGGCGGTAGTGAATAATGGAACCACCATGACGCTGTACATCAACGGCGTGCAGAAAGGGGTTATTAATGGCTCCATCAACATGCCCATGGGCAAAATTGGCGTAGATCTTTTCGGCGCGGGAGCGCTGCTCGCCAAAGTGGACGAGGTGCGCATCTGGGGTGCTGCACTGAGTGCGCCGGTCCTTGCCCAGTATATGAATACGTCAGTCAATGCTTCACACCCGTTTTATTCCTCTCTGAAGCACTACTTTCCGCTGGATGAAGGATCCGGCGATGTAACCATGGACGTGAAGGGTGGTCTCACCGGACTGATCAAGGGTGCCACCTGGCTACCTGTTTTCGCCAAAGATGTGGAGGTTACGGCGCTGATGAAACCCACCCGGTTTGTAACGGCATTTACCGCCAATGACTCGGTGAATGTGCGCATTGCCAATGTGGGTTCCGCAGCTATTTCCGAGAACTTTGACGTGACCTACATACTTGATGGAGGTGCACCGGTGACGGTTACCGTGCCTGCCTCCACGCAGCCCATCGCACCCAACGGTGTATTCGATGTACGTTTCCCGCCGCGCAACCTGAGCGGATCGGATATACACTCCTTTAAAGTGTGGACCAGTTTGCCCGGAGAGCAATACGCCGGCAATGATACCCTGACAGCCGTGTCGGGCAAACAGCAAATTTCACTGGGCGCTGCGCAAGGCTACCAGATTTCGGGTAACGATATCGAGTTTTCACTGGGTGTGAGTCGGGTAAAGCTGCAGTTTTACCGTCCCGATTTGTTCAGAATGTGCCTGGCCTCCACGGGTGTTTACAGCGATCCCACCGGCGGACTGCTGCTGGAACAGGCTGCTCTGGCCGGTACGGTGGCTATTGCAGCCGACGACAGCCATCCTGATTACTGGCAGTTTAAAACGGAAGCACTTGCTGTGCGCGTTTACCGGAATGCGTTCAGACTGAGCGTATGGAAGGCAGATCTCAGCGAAATGATCTGGGAGGAAATGCAGCCCGTTTCGTACGGACAAAATGCGAATCAGCAGATATCGGCCCTGCCCGGGGAATATTTCTACGGGGGAGGAATGCAGAATGGCTATTTCGCCTTCCGCGACCAGCAGGTACGCATAGAAAATGATTATTCCAACAGCTGGGGTATCGGTTCCATTCCCAATCCGGCGCCCTTCCTGATGTCGGAGCGCGGGTACGGATTTTTCCGCAATACCTTCGAAACCGGTGTGTATGACCTGAGCTCAGGACAGGCCCATTTTTCCCACAAGGGCAGCGACTTTGATGTGTTCTGCTTCTTTGGCGGCAGCCTGAAATCGGTACTGGAGGGATATACCTGGATTACCGGCCGGCCTTTCCTGATTCCCCGCTGGGGACTGGAGTTTGGCGATGCTGATTGTTACAACGATACGGGCACCACGCTCGACGGTTTTACCAGTATTGCCAAAAAATACCGCCAGTTTAACATGCCCGGCGGCTGGATGCTTCCCAACGACGGTTACTCCTGCGGGTATGAAAATCTGGAAACCGTACGGGATTCACTGGAGTCCATCGGCTTCCGGCTGGGGTTATGGACAGAGGACGGCACCTCGAATGCACCCTACGAGGCAGGACAGGCCGGAGTAGGCGTTTATAAACTTGACGTGGCTCTGGTGGGCCCCGGCTACCGTTCGGCTTTTCAGTCGGGCCTCAATGCCTGGAACGGCATAGAGCAGAACAGCGACCGCCGGGGTTATATATGGACCGTTGCCGGCTGGGCGGGCACACAGAAATTTGCCACTGTCTGGTCGGGTGATCAGTCGGGCAACTTCAACAACCTGAAGATGCACATTCCGACCGTCATCGGAGCGGGTCTGTCGGGCTTCAACTGTTCAACCGGCGATATAGACGGCATATTCGGAGGTTCGGCACTGAGTTACACCCGCGATTTGCAGTGGAAATGCTTCACGCCGGCCATGATGACCATATCGGGCTGGGCATCGCTGGGCAAGCAGCCGTGGGTGCACGGCGGCAACTATACCATAGCCAACCGGTTGTCGCTGGAGCGCAAGATGCGCCTGCGTCCGTACCTGTATTCCTACTGCCGGGAGGCCAGTCTGAACGGTTCTCCGGTGGCCCGCGGCATGGTGCTGGAGTTCCCGGAAGATCCGGTATGCCGCAGTGCGAGAACGCAGTACCAGTTCATGTCGGGAGAGTGGCTGCTGGTAGCGCCTGTGCTGGCTGGTCCGCTCAAGCGCGACAGCATTTACCTGCCTGCGGGCAGGTGGTACGACTGGTACGACGGGACCGCTTTTGAGGGCCCGGTGTGGCTCAACAACTTCAGCGCACCGTTGAGCAAGGTGCCCGTGTTCGCGCGGGCGGGTGCGATTGTGCCCGAGTATCCGCTCATGCAGTACGACGGACAAAAGCCGCTGGATACCCTGATTATCCACGCGTGGCCGCATGGCGAATCCACATTTGAGCTGTATGAAGACGACGGCTACTCCAAAGCATACCGGCAGGGGGCATTCCAGACCATGCAAATCAGCGTATCGGGGCCCGAGGACGGATATGCCGAACCGGTGACGATATGTGCCGGACAGCCGCAGGGGGGCACTTTTGAAGGGCAAATGATAACCCGTCAGTACAAGGCGGCGGTACATTTCGGATATAAACCCGGCAAAGTGAATCTGCTTGCCGGTGTGCAGACAGAAGAACTGCCCCAGGCTGCAGGACTTGCGGCGCTCAATTCCATGGACAAGGGCTGGTTCTTCGATCCGGCAAGGGGAGGAATCACCTGGTTGAAGACAGGAGCCCTGACAGCGGGTCAGTGGGATGGCGATTTATTTTGTGTGGAACTGACAGACTTCAGTGCGGTGAATACGGCGGTATCAGCTCCTGAGGCTGTGGGCCTCAATATATTCCCGTCGCCGGCCAGCGGTATGCTGACCATAGAGACAGAGACCGGAGCACTCATACAGCGCGTGGATGTGCGCGACACACTGGGTCGGCAGGTGAGAAGTGAGGAGACGGCGCCGGCGGGGATGATAACACTGGATCTGGCGGGACTCACGCCGGGCGTTTACACACTGTCTGTAGCTACCGACAGAGGGGTGCTGGTGAAGAAAGTGGTACTGGAGTAAGACTAGTCCTCCACCCGTTTCCGCAACTCACTCGGAGAGGCTCCGAATCTCTTGGCGAACAGCGTGGAGAAGTGGGCGGGATTTTTGAAGCCAACTTTGGTACATACCTCTTTTACCTGCATATCGGGGTAGTGGAGGAACAGCTCTCTGGCTTTGTTTAGTCTGAAATCGCGGAGCAGTTCCATGGCTGATTCATGTACAACGGCTGCGAGTTTTCTCTGCAATTGTGATTTACTGATCAAAAGATACTGGCACAGCGTGTCGAGATCAAAATCCTCTTCAGAATAGTGTTTTTCATAAATACCGTAAAGCCTGTTCATGAAAGGATCGTCATGAAAGAGTGTTTCTGTTTGTGAAACAGTCTCCGGATGCTTTCCGTCGTTATCGGTCTGACTTGACTGGAACCGTTCACGCCATCTTTTTTGGAGACGAAGCATATTTTGAACAACGAGAACAAGCTCCTGTTCGTGAAAAGGCTTGGGCAAGAAACCATCTGCTCCGTGCTGGTGCCCTTTTATGCGATCTTCCACTTCGGCGCGGGCACTCAACATCAGAACAGGGATATGGCAGGTCAGCTCGTGTGCTTTCAGCTTGTCGGTAAGCTGCAGGCCGTCCATTTCCGGCATAACAAGATCGGTCAGTACCAGGTCCGGCAGATATTCGAGCGCCAGATTCCAGGCTATTTTGCCATTGGTTGCCGTGATAATCCGGAAATAAACGGAGAGGAAGGATTTCAGGTAAGACAATATAATCTGGCTGTCATCTACAACAAGGAGCAACGGCTGTTCACCTTTCTCGGCGGCCTGCCGAACAGGAAACTCCTGCTCGGGCACACTTTCCTGAACGGTGGACTCCATAACAGGTGCGGTATTACTAACCGGCAGGAATATGGTGAATCGTGTGCCGACTCCCGGCTCACTCGCCACACTGATTTCACCCTCAAACAGAAAAACAAGGTCTTTGACAAACGCCAGGCCCAAGCCAAAGTGCCCGTCTCCGCGGTTGTAAGATTTTCCCCTGAAGTTCCGGTCAAAAATAAAGGGAATATCCTCAGGAAGGATGCCCTCTCCGTTATCAACTACCGTCAGGCAAATCCGTGAATGCTGACTCCTGTTGAGAGAAACGTCAATTTTGCCCCCCCTTGCCTGTATGCCTGATAGCATTGCTCAGGAGGTTATTAATGATGTATTTAAGTCGGATTGGATCAAAATCCATTATTAATCCGGATGCATCGGTAGAATATTCCAGTGAGATATGCTTGAAATCGGCCAGAGGTCTGAACGACTCCACCCACAGATGCACGTATGAACTGATATCTCCCTGACGCCAGTGAAGTTCCGGATTATTATCCTGAAGACGGCTTACATCCATAACCTGATTTACCAGTTCCAGCATATTTTCGGCTTGTCGCCTGATATCAGCTTTGATGGAAGAAAGGGTGCCTCTGGAGTTTTCTGCAGAAATTCTTCCTGCGAGATTCAGGAGAATGGTCAGCGGTGTTTTGAACTCATGTGTGATGTAGGAATAGAACCGGGCCTTGAACTGATCCATTGTCTTCATTCGTTCCAGTTCTATCTTGTCCAGTTCTATCGAATGTTTCAGTTCCAGTTGCCTCCTGTGGCGCCTGATATACAGATGAATGCCGGCCAGAACAAGTGCTACATAGATAAAAAAGGCAACACCTGTTGCGTACCACGGTGTTCTGATGTGCAGGTGCAGGAGAGTAGATTCAGACCAGTTTCCGTTTTGAGAGGCTGCCTGTATTTCTATCGTGTGATTGCCGTAAGTAATACCGGCAATATTTATTGTCCGTTTAGTACCGGTTTCTATCCATTCGCTGCCAAGGGTTGGAATTCTGTAGCGATACCTGACTGACCTTTCCGCGTTTTCAGGGAGCGCCACAAAAGACACCGAAATATTGTTGCGGCTGTATGGAATATCAATCTGGTATTCATTGGACTCGTTGAAAGAGACAGATGAAGCGTTCTCCGGCATGTTCATGGCGGTACCCCGTATTCGGATATCCGAGATAACTACACGGATTTTTCCGATATTGGATATCAATTTGAGCGGATCAATAATAAAAAGGCCCTCAACACTTCCGAATGCCAGTTTGCCGGAATCCAGAAGACCGTATGCACCGGTATTGAATTCTACATTCAGGTCGGGCTGGCCTGGAAACGGATTGAAAAATCGTCGGGTTGACGGATCGTGGCAGGTGATACCCCTGGTTGTGCTTAACCAGAGTTTTCCGGTAACATCCGGGAGAATTCCGTATATGACATTGTCTGTGAGGCCGTCTCTGGTAGTATAGGTTTCAGTGGTACCTGTTTTTATATCCAGACGACACAATCCGCCACCCTTTGTTCCTACCCATATAATATTCCTGTCGGTCGGATCCGGACAAACACTCAGCAAATGATCGCTTGTAAAGAGAATTCCTTTGGGCGTGAAGTTGTGAAATACCTGAAAAATCGGTTTGTCTGCATGGTAGTCAATCCGCAGCAATCCACAGGAGGTTCCTATCCACAGATTATTATGTCCGTCATCAGAGGCGCTATAGCTCTGAAACTGACCAGTTTCTTCCGGGGGAAGATGAGGGGCTATATCCCATTCTTCTATACTGTCGTTGGCTGGATTGGCCCTGATTACCCTGGCATTGCCGGCAAGGAGCCATACATTCCCTTTTTTATCTCCAGTGATAACCGTCCGTTCTCCGATTATCCTTCCGGCCAGAATGGGCAATGCCGACCATGCGCCCGTTTTTATGTTACATTTTTGAAATTGAAATTCGCCTCCGGTACTGATCAGGGCCCAGTAGTTACCCTGTTCATCCAGATGAAGCGTGTTTATAGTTGAGTAATCGGGCAGTGTTTTATTC
>JBEGNB010000266.1:0-2565 GCA_041182785.1 Bacteroidota bacterium | reverse complement strand
AAGGCAGGCCGGACAATCGTATATCACCGCCTTTGTGAAGTTGTTGGCTGTGGCATAGCGTATTTCCTGCCGGATGGTCGAATCCATGAGCGCGAGATCGCGAAATCCCTTGTGCTTCTGTACAGCAGCTGCCGATGAATCAGCCTGAGCCACTGCTACCGCAGAGACGAGCAGCCCCGAAATGAAAGAAAAAATTGCCTTGCGTATGCTCATGGCCGGGTGGTTGCTCTTTCTAATCGTTATCGGTTTTTTCAGGCAGGGAGGCTGCCAGCGTGCGTTCTTTTTCAGCCTGTTGTTCGGCCTTTCTTTGTTCTCTGCGTGCCCTTTCCTCCGCTTCCGTTTTGTCGTAGGCCTTGATAATTTCCTTGACGAGGCGGTGACGAACCACATCTTCCGTGGTCAGGTTGATGATGCCGATGCCGTCAATACCTCCCATGATATCCACGGCCTGCTTCAGGCCAGATTTCTGGTGATGCGGCAAATCCACCTGGCTCAGGTCGCCCGTGATGATACACTTGGCCGACGGACCGAGGCGGGTGAGGAACATCTTTAACTGCAGTGTAGAGGCATTCTGGGCCTCATCAAGGATAATATAGGCGTTGTCGAGCGTGCGCCCGCGCATGAACGCGAGCGGTGCAATCTCTATGACCCGGTTTTCCATGAAAAAGTTGAGCTTGTCCATGGGAAGCATATCATCCAGCGCATCATAGAGCGGCCTCAGATACGGATCCACCTTTTCTTTCAGGTCGCCGGGCAGGAAACCGAGATTTTCGCCAGCCTCCACGGCCGGGCGCGTCAGCACGATTTTTTTGACCAGCTTGTTTTTCAGGGCGCGCACGGCGATGGCCACCGCCGTATAGGTTTTACCCGTTCCGGCCGGCCCCAGTGCAAAAACGATATCGTTGTTCTCGCAGATGTCCACCAGTCGTTTCTGGTTGCGTGTTTTAGCCTTGATCACCCGTCCTTCACGACCGTGCAGGATAATATTGCCGACAGACCCATCGCCTTCCACCGGGATACGCACGTCAAACGGATTGGCCCCGCCGAGCAGATCTTCCACCGTTTGTACAGGGAGTTCGCGATGTTCGCGCAGATAGCGCACCATCATTTCAAATTTGCTTTTGGCGCCCTGGGAGTCTTTCTTTTCGCCCGCAAGTTTCAGGTTGTTTCCCCGGGATGTCATCGTTACATCGGGGTAGGCCTTCCTCAGAAGGTTCAGTTTCACGTTGTTTTCTCCGTACAGCTCAACCAGGTCAACGCCTTCGATAGTGAGAATGATTTCGCTCAAATTGCTTTTCTCGTGTTTATGCAGCGGGATGTACCGGATTACAGGTCCGGGCATCCATGCCATTGTGATTGTTTTTCTCCACAAAATTACAGGAATGGAGGAGGAATATCACAAACCGAAAAATATTAATTTTGGTTCCGGATTTCTGTACATTTGTAAAAAATACTGCCATGACGGGTGTATTCCTATTCTTTCAGCTCAAAACAGAGCTGTTATTTGTCCTGAAATGCCTTGTACTGCTCTATACAGCAGTACTGTTTCTGCAGTCAGGACTCGACAAGGTGACCGATCGGGCGGGAAATGTGTCCTACATCAGCAGTTTTTTTGAGAAAACATTCCTCCGTCCGGCGGCGCCGCTCCTGCTCACGGTGGTAACGTTGCTGGAACTCGCAGCAGGTATCTGCGCCGCCATCGGGCTTGTCCTGATGGTTGCCGGTCAGGGCGAATCGCTCGCCCGGACAGGTATCACACTCGGTGCCGTCAATATCCTGTGCCTGTTCACGGGCATGCGGATTGCGCGCGATTACGCGGGAGCGGCATCCATCACGGTCTATTTCGTCTTTTTGATGGTGGGCATGCTGGTGTTTGTGTAAAATCATACCAGAACTTCCTTTCCAAACAATATGAAAATCCTCCTCGCCCTCTCCGCCACGCTCCTGTCGCTGTCGCTCCGTGCTCAACAGACACCCCCGCTGAACCCGCCGACCGACCCCGCACCCGATCATATCTATATGGTCGCCGATGTGGACAAGGCACCCGCATTCCCCGGCGGCGACACCGCACAAAACCAGTTCATGGTGAAAAATATCAAATACCCCGCCGAAGCCCGCAACAGAGGGATTCAGGGTATGGTAATTATCAGTTTTATTGTTGAAAAAGACGGCAAGATCACGAATATCACGGTGCTCCGGGAGCCGGGAGCCGGAACAGGCGATGAAGCACGCCGTCTCGTGTCGGCCATGCCCAACTGGGAGCCCGGCCTCAAAAACGGACAGCCGGCAAGGGTCAGAATGCAACTCCCGGTCTCTTTCAGGTTTAACCGGTAAACTGCCCGGACAGGCAAACAGACTATCCGGGCAATAAGGGGAGTCTATTTCCGGCTTACAACCACCCGCTGCACGATTTTCCGCGCTCCCTGGCTGTCAATAGCCTGCAGTACATATACTCCGACAGGTAATCCCGCCACATCAAGTACCAGATCATCGAGCCGCATCCCGTCAACAGCCCGTGTCAGGGCTGCTCTGCCGGTAATATCGGTCATGCGAATCACACCACTG
>JBEGNB010000265.1:0-5283 GCA_041182785.1 Bacteroidota bacterium | reverse complement strand
GTACCTGTGAGCGTTGGCGGACCATTTTGCGCAATGATAGTTACGGAGCCGGAGTTAAACCGGAATGGAGCCCCCGCAATGGCAGTTGTTTTTTTCATTACTGCGAGCGGCGTCGGGTTGGGGCAGGCGGTTGTAGCGAAATTGACCGGCACAACGGAAGCGGAAGCACCAACAGCGGTGAAGCATACCGAGAAAATAGCCGTGTTGTCCGCAATGGTCACGCCCGCATTATTGGCCCACTTGAACTTGAGCGTACCGGTACCGGCATTTACAGCATGTGTAAAGTTGGCTGCGGCCAGGTTAAGTGAAGTAGCGGGAATAGTTACAGGTGTTACGAACGTGAGCTTTGTTGCATCGTATGTCATGGCAAACTCAGCCTCGGTGATCGTGGTGAAATTCCTCACCTTTACATCAATGCAGGTATTCATGTTCGGGCCAACAGTATCCTGATCTGCTGTGAAAGTAACAGCGGTGGCGACAGGAGGCTCGGGCTGGATATATACTTTGGCAGGCACACCGGTAGAACCGTTTACCCAGAGATTGTTGCCCGCGGAGTTCGCAGCTTCAGCAAACTGAGTAGTGAAATCGGGCGGAAAACCAAATCCGAAACCGTCAATTGTGATGGGAGACTCCGTGCCGGGAGCACCTGTGGCGTTAAAGCACACCTCGAATATTCTGCTGCCATCTGCCCTGGTCACGCCTGTGCCAGCGAGCAGATTCGGGTCTTCCCACTGAAGTAACAGGGTGCCCGGAGCAGCGGCAGGAGCATTGAAGGTCGGTACCAGTGGTGACGTAGCTCCCCGTACACATTCGTAAGCGAGTTTTGTCGGATCCCAGTGCATGGCGAACTGCAGCAGCTGAATATTGTCAAAATCGTTCACGGATACAGGCACACAAACGCGGTTTCCCTGTTTGGCATATACATCGGTAGCAATAATCTTGAAGCCGGAGAGTGGAGGCGGTGGCGGTGCACCGGCACCACCCGTGACGCTTGCACCATTGGTACTGCTTCCTCCGCTATTGAAAATCGAATTATTGAACACCTCATTACCCGCAGAATTGATTACTTCAATAGGTGTATTGGGAATATTAGTGGCCATATTCACCGAAGAAACACCATCAGCCAGTACCGTGAACCAGATGCTCATCAACGTCACGTTGGAACCCGCTATCGTGTATCCATCGGGAAAATCGAGCGGACTGGGGAACCAGGTAATTTTGATAACGCCAGGTGTCGGGTGAGAGGACGGGAGCAGGTCTGTATAGCCCGGCAGAACCGGATTGGTAATTGAATCAAAGCGTAGCAGTGTGTTGTTGTACTTGATTGGGTACAAAACAGACACTATTTTGGTGAAGTTATTCACTTTGAAGTCAATTTTGACCTGCGTACCCACCGGGTAAGGGCCGGGGCCTGAACTCGGAGACACTACGAAACTGGTGCTCATATTCTGGCCACTCACCTGGCCTGAAAGCGCAATCAGAACTGCGCAAAGCATCGTGATAATGGGTTTCATACCTATGAATGAAATTGAGGGATAATTAGTGAGGAAAATGTTCGGTTACTGGAATGAAAGTGGTCGGACCGTTGTTTGTGATCCGGCCTGTATGGTCAGGAAATAAGCCCCTTTGGCGGGAAATATTTCTCTTCCGAACGTCAGTTGATGTGTGCCGCTGTTCAATCCTGAAAGTGACCGCTGATGAATAACCCGACCGGCCAGGTCGGTAACAGTAACCTGCACATCAGAGGTGCGGTCCAGCGAAAACGAAGCCGTTGTTTTATCAGAGAATGGATTGGGAGCTACCTGCATTTCAAATTCGCCATCATTTGGCTCATCAGCAGATACTGTATATCCCACAGCAACGAATCCATTGACAAGGCGGCAGTCCTGCTCGGAAAAAGCCGCCAGGGTACCGTCGGGAGCTACAACCTTCACTATTTCGAATTCCGTAAACGGAAATGAATAGGTGATTTCCGTGAATTTGACCGGCGTACTGCTTGTGTCAGGACCAATCACATCGTACTTCAGGCGAAAAATGGACGAACCATCGGGAAGTGTCACACCGGGAAAAGCATTGGGACCTTCCCACAGCACGCGGACATATCCGCTGTCAACAGCCTTGGTAGCATTGAAATTGGTAAGGCCAAGATTGGGAAGCGTACCAAAACCGTCAATCCCGGTATATTTTATAATGGCAGGATTCCAGCGTATAACGAACTGCATGGAAACTATGCTGTCAAAGTTGGCTACCCTGACAGGCAGATTCTTGACAGAGCCCGGTGCCGCGTTGTTCACATAGGGAAGCGACAACTCTACCTGGGCATTGAGGCTCGATGAGCCGAGCAGCCATACGGCCACTATAACAGAACAAATGCGAATGTTCATGGAAACAATTGGTTTAGCCTGACCGAAGCAGGTGATTATGGATTAAAGAAATGCTGACACCGAACTTTTAAGACCACATCTTGCACGCCTGGTGTGAAAATACAGTATTAAAAAATCGTGCCAAAAATGGTTTTTGAGGTCGTTGTATTATTTTTTTTTATTTTATGATGCCAAAAAAAAGCGAAGCGCGGTGAAAAAGCCCGTTTCAGGGTCTGATTCACCGCGCTTCGGTCAACACGGACGAAATTTTACTCCGTAACAATCATCTTCTTCGTAGCAGAAAATCCTCCGGAATTCAATTGATAAAACAACACTCCGGGCTCCAGTTCCTGGCGTTTCAGAACTATCGTGTTCAATCCGCGGGGATATGTTCCGTTTATTGTCTTCAGTACGCGCCCGCTGGCATCGCTGATTGTCACCGATGCATCGCCTCCTTCGGGCAAATTGAAGGTAATCGCTGTACTGCTCCCAACGGGATTGGGCACATTCTGCAGAAGTTCGAAACCCGCCGTGTTCAGGATGCTGCCTGTCTTGCCGTTGAACCGGAGGGCTACGTCCCACTTGTCCACGCTGTTCCCGGCTGTCATATAAGCCTCAGAGCGGGTGATACGATGCGAAGCGTGTATCATATCACTGATTTTTCCGGCTTTCAGGGCCTTGAAACGAATTGAGAAAGGCGCTGATTCGCTGATAGAAACCGTGATGGCATCACCGAAGACGCCGAAATTACCGGCGCCAACCCGATCGCCAGCAGGCAGAGAGACCAGTTCCAGGCCGTCCAGATTAATTGTCATCTGATAACCTGCCACTTCCGAAGCTGGAATGAAGGACGCCTCAAATACATCTCCTGCACTGACAATCCGATCTTCGGTATCCAGTATCAGTGTACCCGTGGTGCGATCATCAGACGGACTGACCGCCGAACTGGATACCGCATTTCCGTTTACATCACCGACCTTGACTCCCACGAAGTCGTCACTCAGCTGACTGGTTTGCATCTGCAGTACTGTCCGGCTTTCGGGGAAGCTCGTGAGGAACGGATCATTCGGATTGATGAACACGTGCGATTTGTCCACAAACCGCCAGGAGGTATTGTCGGGCAGACTCTGATATACCCCGAGCACCAGTTTGCGGATTTCCACAATATCAAAGGTGGTCACCGAATTGGATTTGTTGGCATCCGCTGCGATAATATCATAGGGGCTCGACAGCGGCTGCGTCCCAAGAATATGCTTGGAAATAAGAACGATATCAAAAGTTGACACCCCGTTCAGCGGGTTATCATCGCGGAAAGGCGTGATCGTATAGTCAGAACCAAGCGGAATAGCATTGGAGAATGCGTAAATACCATCGCTGTTGGTAAGTCCGAAAACACTCAGGGAGGGTAGCCCGTTGGGCGGTGTACCGTCGAGTATCACTTCCGCACCTTCCACTCCGTCCTGTGTTTTTGTTTTAAGGGCACCCGACACGGAGGCTTTCGAACCTGCGCTGCATGTACCCGAATTATCCTGTACCAATATATATGTCTCGCAGAAATCTGCATTTCCGTACAGATCAACAGCCCACAGTTCGACACCCTGTGTACCCAGATCATTGCAGTCGAACGTAACTGATGTTACCGGATTGCCACCGGAGTCGAAAGGGAAACCTGCTCCGGTTCCCGATTTGCGCACCCCGTAGCGTATCATACCGGCAGGAGTGGCGTTGTCGTCGGCAAACTGGAGAAAATCGGAAACAAACATGGTTATCGAGCCTGTGGGCATGATATTCACAGCCAGACCGTTGAAGCAAACCACATTCGGTGCCCTGCAGTCTCTGACGACAATCGCGTACTCACACACTCTTTCATTTCCGCAGCCATCCGACACAATCCACTTTATTTTATGGTTTCCGTAAGGCAGTTGCGGTGTGACATACACTCCCTGAGCTACCTGCGTATTGAATTTGACACAGGCTGTTTTGGTATTGCCGTTCACTGTTTCCTGAATGGCAAAGCCCCATTTCTGATTATTCTGAACAGAGCGCCCGTCAAATTGCCTGAAGTCGGGAGTTCCGGTCAGATTGCCATAGGGTATGTTGTTCCATCCGAGGCCTCCCGGCTGCGAGCCCAGTTGTGTACTGTTTATTCTGGTTTCCATCACTCCGTCGGCGTCGAGGTCGAGGAGGAGCTGATATTCTATATTGATATCGGAGCCACTGCATGCATCAGATGCTGAAATACAGATATCGGAGGGGGCATCACTCAGGTCGTGTGTCTGGTGAATATTGTCCCACCAGTACATCTGATTCCAGAGTGCTGCATCGTTGGTAGAAATATCACATATTGTGTCGGGCGATGCCACACACTGTATTACTGGTGCCTGTCCGTCGCTGATCTTGATGATTTGCTTGTACGAGTAACAGTTTGCATTGGGATTGTAAAAAACTGAATAGTTGGTTGGTGCCGGGTCTGCGGCATTTACCTTCACGATGGTTGATTTCCACGGATCGCCCGCTGTCTGTATCGGAGAGACAACCGGTCCCGGCAGATTGGTCGGGTGATTGGTAATGGCATTCGGATTGGGATTCGGCACGTTAACGCACTGTCCGCCGGGGTCGTAGGTACACCAGTTGATGATTTTCCAGTTTCTTTCAATCATGAAACAGGCATCAGGCACCACGGTGAACACCTGATCTTCATAGGTAACACCCAGGAGCTCGCAGTCTTCACCATAAAATTCAGGTTCACCATAACTGCCGCTTCCGTCACAGACAGCGATGATTTTGTCATCAGGAAACTTGACGAAGTAATCCTGTTCGTAATTCACCACAACACGCTGGGTACACTGGTTGGAGAAGCCCGAGCGATCAAAAACCCTGAAGGTCCTGACAATAGTACCTTTGTTGCACAGTGTATCGA
>JBEGNB010000264.1:0-20642 GCA_041182785.1 Bacteroidota bacterium | reverse complement strand
ATCGGGCAGTACAGGACAGTACCTCATCGCTTCGGCGAGCTGGATTTTCATGATGTACATCCTCGGTCATATAGGAAAAGACACGGTTGCCGGCTATACCATCGCTATTCGTCTGGTGATGTTCTCCATATTACCCTCATGGGGTATGGCCAACGCGGCCTCCACGCTGGTAGGACAGAACCTCGGGTCCGGGCAGCCCGACCGTGCGGAACAATCGGCATGGCGGGCAGGCTATTTCAATATGATATTCACGGGGATAGTCAGCCTGATTTCACTGGTCTTTGCACCATTTTTCATAGGACTTTTCACCAAAGATCCGGCGGTGGCAGCCTCGGGCGTCATGGCCCTTCGGATAATTGCAGGAGGATATGTACTGTACGGATGGGGGATGATCGTCACGCAGGCAATCAACGGAGCGGGTGACACATTTACACCCACCATGCTCAACATCGTATTTTTCTGGCTGGTGGAAACACCACTGGCTTATCTGCTGGCACTCCGGCTTGAGTGGGGCCAAAGTGGTGTTTACTGGAGCATAGTTATTGCCGAGTCGCTAATGACCGTTGCAGCCATTCAGGTATTCAGGCGCGGCAAGTGGAAGAAGGCAGTTGTGTAGGCAGGCAATTTATGCTCCCTGCGTTTTCAGCGTAAATAATTTACGGCCGGCGTAAATGGCGGCGAGGCAGATCGTGTAAGTGAAAGTAGCTGTCATGGCTTGCAATTGTTTTCCTGATGAAAGGATATAAAGGAAACGAAAGACCCCTGCCGATACGCTGCCTGCAGGAAGTGAATTATTTCACAATTCTGTAATACACCATGCTCGTCTTGCAAATAATAGGTTGATATTCATTTAGTTACAAGAAAAAAGATAATTCCCGACAATTCATGAATACAGATAATCGAATGCAGCTGCTGCATCTCCCGAACAAATATGGCAAAACCTTCGTTTTTTTGCAGTGGGGTACAAACACTCCCCCGAAAATCGTACGCTGAAATTGAATATTATGTCAGACACACTTGCTGCTGCAACCCGCGGACTACAGAAAAACGGCTTTCTGGACCTGGAAGTTGATCCCGGGCTCGACCTCGTCGCCGAGATAAACAGACTGAAAAAAGAGAAGAACGCTGTCATACTGGCTCATTACTATCAGGAATCAGAAATTCAGGATATTGCCGACTACATCGGCGACTCCCTTGGGCTGTCACAGAAAGCAGCCAAAACAGACGCTGACATCATTGTATTTGCCGGCGTTCACTTCATGGCCGAAACCGCCAAGATGCTTAGTCCGCATAAAAAAGTACTGCTCCCCGATCTGAAAGCGGGCTGTTCACTGGCCGACTCATGCCCCCCGGCTCTCTTCCGGGAATTCAGGAAAAAATATCCGGATCATGTAGTAGTGAGCTACATCAACTGCACAGCCGAGTTGAAAACCCTGACCGACATCTGCTGCACCAGCACCAATGCCGTTCAGATTATTGAGAGCATACCGAAAGACCAGCCCATCATATTTGCACCCGACAAAAATCTGGGTGCATACCTGAAGAAGAAAACAGGCCGGGACATGATACTGTGGAACGGGGCCTGCATGGTACACGAGATATTCAGCTACGAGCGTATCGTGAAATTGCGCAACCGCTACCCGAATGCCCGGTTTATCGCGCATCCGGAGTGTGAAGATCACATACTGGCCATGGCCGACTACATTGGCAGTACAACAGGCCTGCTGAAATACACCATCAATGATTCGGCTACCGAGTTCATTGTAGCCACAGAAGCGGGTATCCTGCATCAGATGGAGAAGGCGAGTCCGCACAAAACCTTCATCGCTGCACCGCCCGAAAATAACTGCGCCTGCAACGAGTGCCCCCACATGAAGCTCAACACCATGGAGAAACTCTACCTGTGTATGGAGCATGAACTACCCGAGGTAATACTCCCTGAATGGATCATTGAACAGGGCCGGAAAAGCATTGACCGCATGCTGGAAATTTCCGCAGCAGCAGGTCTGACAGGGTAGTCCATTTACCAACCAATAAGTCAAACGAACCAACCACACCGTGACGTGTGTCAAACGATAATTGGCTGATTCGATTCAGGCTGCGTTGCATTACATTTGGAAATTCATTTAATGTAATACAACGAAAAAATGAGATCAATCAACTTCATTTTGCTATTGACACTAACGGTATTGGGTACGGCTGCCGCGCAGACGTCAAAAGGCGTACAACATTTCAAGGACAGTACCTACGGCAAGGCCTGGAAAGCGTTCGCGAGCGACACCAGCGATGTAAAAGAGTCAGCGTCTGCCTTCTATGGCATGGCAAAGGTATGTGCACAGTATCGCAGCAAGGGACTGGATACGGCTATCCTCGGCCGTTATTATCTCGATAAATCGGAAGCACTTTTCAAAAAGAATCCCAAATCGGTCACTAAAAGCGGGAAAGCGCTGGGCATGTCGGCCAGCTCGTTCCAGACACTCCGGAAATCCATTGCACAAAACGGCTGGAAAGAAGTACAGACAGGAAAAAAACTGAGCGACTACGAGCTTTTCTGCAGTAAATTCCCGGAATATCTGAACAACAAGCTCATACCCAACTACAAGCAGACCAGTGAAAAAATAGTACGCGAATCATTCCTGACTTCGGACGACTACGGCGAGTTGACACACATACTGAAAACGTATGGCGGTACATCGGGACTAGACACGCTGGCCAGGGGAAAAGCCTGGGAGAGGAGAATATGGGAATTATTTGCATCAAAACCGGGAGTCGGGCAGTTTGACCAGTTTATACGGGAGTATCCGGACCACAGAATGTCCAAAGAGTGCGGTGCACTGGAATATGCTGCGCTGCTTTCAGAAAAATCCCTCAGCAAGACACTTCAGTTCATTACAGTGCACCCGTTTTACGGTTTTACGCAGGATATCGAGCAGGAGGGAATACTGGAACGCCTCAGTGCTATTCCAGGACAAACCGGACAACTAAGTACTCAGGAAAAAGCTCTGCTCAGCCATATCAATGAGTCAAACCGGCTGATATCTGAACTGGACACCACAAATCAGTTACCCGATACAACAGCCATTATCACCCTGATGAAAAGCGTTGCCCCGGTCTATACCTCTTACCTTCTTTTCGACAAAGCCTACAACATTTTCAAGCGCAAACAGATGTACGACGAAGCCTGGGCACTCGTGCGCACAGGAAGCAACCTCTACCAGAACACAGATTCGGCATGTTCAAGAAGGAAATACCCGGAATCATCGTGGTTTTCGAGAATGACAAGCATGCTGGCCCCACCAGCCGAGAAACTTGTAGCAAGAGAGGTACCCGGGATTAATACAGAAAACGGCTCCGAATACCTGCCCGTACTCTCTCCCGACAAGAAAACCCTGTACTTTATCGGGGCTGGACGGAGCGATGGGAAAGCAGGTGAGGATCCGTATGAGGTGAAACTGAATGGCGTCAACCCCGGTCCTCCGAAACTGGTGGAGGAGCTGGCCTCCCGGGGTAACGAAGCCATACTTTCCATTACCGCCGATGGCAAGGAAGCGCTTGTATTCAGAGATGGCGGACTGCATACATCGGAAAAAAAGGATGGCAAATGGACCGAGCCCGTGCGAATTGACGAGATCAGCAACCAGTTTGGCTGGGTGGGAGTCGCCCAGATCACCAACGACGGAGGTGTGATGCTGTTTGAAGCCCAGAAAAGCAGCGATGACATTGATTTTTATGTGACTTTCCGGCAGGATGACGGCAAATGGGGTACTCCGGTACGCCTGCCGGACAATGTGAATACCGATGAAGGCGACCGGTCGCCTTCCCTGTACCTCGACGGAAAAGTCATGTATTTCAGCACATCGGGTCATGAAGGATTCGGCAAAATGGATGTATTCAAAACTACCAGACTGGACGACACATGGACAAAGTGGTCGGACCCTGTCAATCTCGGAAGAGCCATCAATACGGCAGACGACGAATGGGGATTCAATTTTGCGGTAGCTTCAGATGGCAAGACGGCTTTTTTCGCCAAACAGGATGGAAACTTGCACGATCTGATGATGACAGAGTTGCCTGTAAATATGCGTATATCTCCGATGAAAATGATTCAGGTACCCATCAAGTCCGTCAACGTCACGTTCGTTGAAGTACGAAACAGTGCTGGCGAACTGATACAGTCCATCCGGGTAAAACCGGGATCAGAGGAAGTGTTTATCAGTGTTCCGGAGGAAAACTGGGATGAAAAGATAACCGTCACTCCCAAAACCGGTGACGATGTGATTACCACCCCGGTAACCATTGACATGAACAAACCGACTGCCGTACTGGATACGATAGTAGCCATACCTGTAAAGAACTACATGGAGAGCGGAGAGAACTTCAAAATAGGTGCTGTACAATTTGATCTGGCTGAAAGTGAACTCAGGTCCGAAGCCAAAGAGGCGCTCGACAAATTCTGCAAGGCACTTGCTACACAAAAGGCACGCATATTTATCACGGGGCACACCGATGATAACGGTTCAGAGGCCGACAACCAGATTTTGTCGGAAAAAAGAGTAGAGGCCGTAAAGGCTTACATGGTTAGTCGCGGCATACCCGAAAAGTCAATCACGGCAACCGGTAAAGGCGAAACGGCGCCAAAAGTGCCCAATACATCCGACAGAAACCGGGCTATCAACCGTCGGGTAGAGTTCCGATTCGAGTAAAACACTATCACGGATTAACGGGGTCAAAAGTTAAAGTTTTGTTTTTTTACCAACATTGGGAACTACGGCAACATTTGGCCTCGTTTTTGTAACAGTATCGTGCAGCAACAGTTGCTTTCTCATTAACCATTTCACCTGAAAAAAACTTAATCCTATGGTTATTCTCACTTGCCTGCTGCTCCTGGCGCTTGTATTCGGAGGAAAAGCCCTTAAAGAGGCCTGATTCGAACCGCCACACAGCATTTGTTAAAGACAGTAATCCCCGCGCACTGGTCCGCGCACATGTACAATCCCTTTTCACGCCCGAATTCTTCTGCCCGGAAGAATTCGGGCTTTTTTCTTCAGAAAACCCGAAAATAACGGCGCGGATAGTGGATTTTATCTCAATTTTGCTGCCGAATTTCAAAAGCTGATATGGTATCATTCAACCGGACGATTTTACCCAACGGACTGCGCGTGCTTGTGCATGAAGACAGAAGTACACCGCTGGTAGCAGTAAACGTATCATATTATGTAGGCTCGCGCGATGAGAACCCGGAAAAGACGGGATTTGCCCATCTTTTTGAACACCTCATGTTCTCGGGCAGCAAAAATGCCCCGGACTTCGACAATCCGCTACAGCTCGCGGGTGGAGAGAATAATGCATTCACCACCAACGACTACACCACGTTTTATGAAATTTTGCCTGCAAACAATATAGAAACTGCCTTGTGGCTGGAAAGTGACCGGATGCTGGCACTCAGCATCTCGCGCCGGTCGCTCGACGTGCAGCGCAAGGTTGTAGTGGAGGAATTCAAGGAAACCTGCCTGAACGAACCTTATGGCGACTGCTGGCACCACCTTTCGGCCATGATGTACGAACAACATTCGTATCGCTGGCCAGTGATAGGGCTCACCCCGGAGCATGTGGAAAACGCCTCTATTGACGACGTGCGCCATTTCTACCGCACCTGGTACACACCCGCCAATGCCGTGCTGACTATAGCCGGAAATATCTCTGTCGGCAAAGCAACCGAACTGGCTGCAAAATGGTTCGGCGACATCCCGTCGCCTGCTTCCCCACCGGCCAGAAAAATACAGCAGGAGCCCATACAGTTGGCCCCCAGACGCTGCGATGTACACACCGATGTTCCGGTGAGTGCCATGTACCTCGCATTCCGAACACCTGCCAGGCTCACGCGTGATTTCTACGCCGTTGACTTGCTGTCAGACATACTGGCCCAGGGGCACTCGGCACGACTTTACCGGCGCCTGCTCAAGGAGCAACCCCTGTTCTCCCAGATAGACGCCTACATAACGGCCAGTGTTGACCCCGGCCTGTTTGTGATAGAAGGCCGTCCGGCAGAAGGCATATCTGTCGAAGAGTGTACAAAGGCCGTCTGGGCAGAGCTGGACAAACTGAAAGAGGAAAAGATTGAAGAGCGGGAACTGATGAAAATTAAACACCGTTTCGAGAGTACTGTGGTATTTTCGGAGTCGAGTGTGCTGAACAAGGCACAGAATCTGGGGTACTACGAACTGATCAGCAGTGCTGAACTGATGAACGACGAGTCGGATATTTACCTGGGCGTAACCTCTGAAGAAATTCAACAGGCCGCAAAAACATTGTTCAAGCCGGAAAACTCAGGTTTGCTGACCTACTACCCGAAACAGACCGCATAAAAACGGACAGAAAGTTTCCTGCAGCCCGTTTTACGCTATAATTCACGTTCTTTTCATTCAAAATAGTTCACGACAGGCATACCTTTGCCAGCCGAAATACGAATCATCAATGGACACAATAGGCATACTTGGCGCGGGCTCCATGGGCAGCGGAATTGCTCAGGTGGCGGCGAGCGTCGGCCACAAGGTCGTTATCTGCGACAATCTCACGATTGCACTGTCAAAATCGGGAAAAAGCATACAGGGCACACTGAAATCACTGGTGGATAAGGGAAAAATGACCGATTCCAACGCTTATGAAATGTTCAGCAGAATCAAATTCAGCGATCACATGAGCGATTTCAGGGACTGCTCCATGGTGATTGAAGCCATTGTGGAGGATATCGAACCCAAACAGATTGCGTTCAAAAGCATGGAGGCTATTGTAAGCGAGCATACCATTCTGGCCAGCAATACCTCTTCGCTGTCTATTTCGGCCATGGGCGCCCAACTGAAGCACCCCGAGCGTATCGTAGGAATCCACTTTTTCAATCCGGCACCCCTGATGCGGCTCGTGGAAATAATTCCCGGACTGCAGACCGACCCGAAGGTGCTGGAGCGAGCCAGGGAAGTTATTGACGGCTGGGGCAAGACAACAGTCATAGCCAAAGATACCCCCGGATTCATCGTCAACCGGGTAGCTCGCCCCTACTACGGAGAAGCGCTGCGTATTCTCGATGAGGGTATTGCCGACGAGGCTACCATTGACTGGGCCATGCGCGACCTGACCGGTTTCCGTATGGGTCCGTTCGAGTTGATGGACTTCATTGGCAATGACATCAACTATGCTGTAACAGAGGTGGTATTCACCAACTTCTTCTACGACCCGCGCTACCGTCCCTCCATGACACAGAAACGACTCGTGGACGCCAATTATCTCGGCAGGAAAACCGGGCGAGGCTTTTATGACTACCGCAACGGTGCAGTAATGCCCGAACCCGTACGGGATGAAGCCCTCGGGAGAGAAATTGCCCTCCGTATTATTGTCATGCTCATTAATGAGGCAGCCGAAGCCCTCTATCTGCGCATATCAACCCGCGACGACATCGAACTGGCCATGACCAACGGAGTAAACTATCCGAAAGGTCTGCTGGCCTGGGCCGACGAGATTGGTATCAGAAACGTAGTGGAAAAACTGGATGCCCTCTATGTTGAATACCTGGAAGACAGATACCGCTGCAGTCCGCTGCTCCGGAAAATGGCCCGAAACGGACTGAAATTTTTCTAAAAACATACCCTATGGCTTCTATTTTCACCCGTATTGTCAATGGCGAGATTCCTTGCCACAAAATCGCGGAAACCGACGATTACCTCGCCCTGCTTGACGTGCGCCCGCAGGCGTACGGACACACGCTCTGCATCACCAAGAAGGAAATTGACTATATTTTCGACGTGGAGGACGAATTGTATCAGGGTCTGTGGCTGTTTGCCAAAAAAGTGGCCAAGGCACTGGAAAAGACGGTTCCTTGCAGCCGAGTATGTATTGTGGTAATCGGAGAAGAGGTACGCCATACGCATGTACACCTGTTGCCGTTCAACAGCATGGAAGATGTGCGCTTCACCGGCAGCGCCAAGGTGCATCTTTCTCAGGAGGAAATGGCGGAACTGGCGGCGAAAATAGGAGCGGCGATATGACAGCCTACCTGTACATCCACGAAGTATCCCCAAAATCATAGTCGAGCAGCACCTCGTCGAGGAGGGTGTCGGTCCCAGTCTGGTAGCCTTCTTTCAGGTCGTATCCCCACAACTTGCCCATCGCATTCCAGTAGGCGGCGGTCGTGGAGCCGCGCGTACCCTGAATAACGACGTAGAAGGGCTGACGAAGTTCCTTTTCAATCATTTTAATCAGCACGTGCCCTTCCGTTCTGGTGAAATTCTTCAGCGTCTCTGTGAGATCCTCTTTCAACTCCTGATGCTCGTGTCGCATATAGCGGCGGCGCTGCCTGCGATTCATATTACCAGCTTCTTCCTGTACCTGATCGTACAAATCCACCGCGCGTATAGCGTAAGGATACACCTTTCTCGCTGCCCTGGCATAGCGCCAGTACTGCCGCTGCTCGTCCTGATCCCTGAACTTCCGGGGAGCGCTGATTTTCACCGGACGCAAGGCCATAACAAAGGTGGAATCGCCATTGTCAATTTCAAGCCGCGCCCATGCACCTCCCTGAAACGCTGTTGAGTCATACGCGGGCTTCAGCGCGGTCTGTGCAGACAGTCCGGAGCAAGACAGGACAAACAGTATAGTAGTGAACAAACGGTTCATGATGCCATATTAGAACGAACAAAAGTATGGGTAAGTATAGGGCTGATGTCAACAAATACGGTCCGGAGAGGTATATTTTTCATCTGAATCGCAATTCATTCGCCGGAAGCACGGTCAAAAGTATTTCATTCACCTACTTTTGCGGACAGTTATGGCAAAAAAACATTACATCCTGCCCAATGTACCCATTCACGGTATAGCAGACCGCGGCAAGGGCGTGGGCCGCAGTGAAGACGGGATAACCGTTTTCGTGGAAGGCGCTGTCCCCGGCGACGTGGCCGACGTATTCATTCAGAAAAAGAAAAAGGGCTTTGCAGAAGGCGTTGCCGACCGAATCGTGGAGCCATCGCCCGACCGGACGGAACCCTCCTGTGAGCACTTCAGTATCTGTGGCGGTTGCAAGTGGCAGAATCTGGACTATTCGGCCCAGTTGCGGCACAAGCAACAGGTGGTGGAAGATGCCTTGTTCAGAATAGGGAAGGTACAAATAGCTGAAATGCTGCCTATTCTGGGCGCGCCTGAAATATTCCACTACCGGAACAAACTCGAGTTTGGCTTTTCGAATCGCCGCTGGCTGACGGCGGATGAAATAGGCAATCCGGATCTGGACGCTGGCCATGCCCTGGGGTTTCACCGGGCAGGTTTCTTCGACAAGATTATTGACATCAAACGCTGCTGGCTCCAGGCAGAGCCCTCCAATGCCATCAGGAACGCCTGCCGGGAAATTGCCATGGAGCAGGGACTGGATTTTTACGACCTGCGCGGGCACACAGGCGCGCTGCGCAACCTCATGCTCCGTATCACCACAACAGGCGAGGTGATGCTGCTCGTGAGTTTCGCTCATATTAAAAAAGAGGCTGTCAATCGGTATCTGGATGCTATTCTTGAGCGGTTTCCGGAGCTAACCACACTGGTGTACTGCATCAATACCAAATTCAATGATACGGTTTTTGACCTGGAGATGCACACGTACCACGGAAAGGGTTATGTGGTGGAGCAGCTGGGTGACCTGCGCTGCAAAATAGGCCCGAAATCATTCTTCCAGACCAACTCCCGCCAGGGGAAGCGCCTGTATGACGTAACCGCGTCTTTTGCCGGACTTACCGGGAACGAGAATTTGTATGATTTATACACCGGAACAGGCAGTATAGCCCTGTATCTGGCGCACCTGTGCCGTCAGGTGGTCGGCATCGAGGAAATACCCGAGGCTATTGCCGATGCGGAGGAGAACATGCGTCTGAACAATATCAGTAACGCTGTTTTCTACGCCGGGGATGTCAAGAACGTGCTGAGCCCCGAGTTCGCACAGAAACACGGCAAACCGGACGTGGTGATTACTGACCCCCCGCGTGCGGGCATGCACGAGAAAGCCGTGCGTTTCCTGCTCGATCTGGCGGCGCCGCGTATTGTATATGTGAGCTGCAACCCTTCCACGCAGGCGCGCGATCTTCAGCTGCTGTCGGAAAAATACGACGTACTCAAATCACAGGCCGTGGATATGTTCCCGCACACACATCACATAGAGAATGTAGTTTTGCTGGAGCTCCGGGCGCAGTAGCGCCTACTTCAACCCGGGCGTAGTGGCATTCAGGTATGTTTCCAGGTGTTCCCGGATAATCAGGCGGTTAAGAATCTTCCGGTTCCTGTCGAGGGCAAAGAGCATGGGCGTGCTCGGTATGGGGAACTTCCGGTTGATGGCCTGGCGCTGGTCCTGAGGGACATACACATTGACCCATTTGGTCGGATGCGCCTGCAGAGTTGACCTCCAGCCTTCTTCGAGTCGGTCGAGATTCATGGCGTACACCTCCACGCCGAGCGGGCGTTGCCGGGCATATATTTCACTCAGCACCGGTTCGTACTCCCTGCAATGAGAGCAATTTGATTTCCAGAACATGATGACTGTGAGCTTGTTTTTGCTGCACACATCGGCGAGTGACACCAGATTACCATCGGGGCCCGGGTACTTCAGGTCTTCCACCACATTTCCGGGTGCACAGTATTTCAGCGCCTCGATCATGTCTTTGGTATAGCCCGGAAGCGGAGAGTCGTCGGTACAGTCGGGCGGATACAGCGTAATCAGGTGGCTCATACCCGGCTCGTCCATTTTGGCGAGCATTTTATCCATCAGGAATCGGAACATGAACATATCCACGGCCTCATTGCCATTTCTTTTGGCCATGAAGGCATCAATCGCAGGTATATAATCGGCTCCAAACAAATTGAAATATTTGTCGAGTTTACTGTAGAACACCTCATGCTGCAGGTTACTGCCGTACTGGAAAATAATTTTATCGAGACCGTGTTCGCGTGCCCACGCGCGGGCATCCTGTCCGGCAGGCGCCTGCATCTGATAGAACAGATTGGCGGCGATGTCGCCGCAGAACGACCCTTTGTACTTCTTTGCTGTTTCGGTGCAGCGCTTGTTCAGTTCATTTTCAGCGGCGAGAATCTGTTCGGGCGTTGCTCTGGAGGTGGAGTCCTGAAGCTTTTCCAGTTCTTTGCGAGCAGAGGCGATATAAAAATAGCCTTCATTTTCGGGGGAATTGGTGATGCGTGCGGGGCCGCCGTTCATTTGCCTGGCATCGAGGTCGAACAGCAGCAACGTATCGCCCTTACCCGACTGATGAATAATAAAGTCGGCGGTTTCGTGATACTGGGCGGCCAGCCTGAGACGGGCCTGCGCCGTCATCGGCGGATTGACTTTGATATCAAATACCCCGTTCTGCATCTGAATAATGGCCAGTTTCTCCCATTTTGTGACATTCCAGTATTCGGCGATAGCGACATCCAGATCGCCGGGGCGCATATTGGCGACCTTCCCGCGCAGGGTGACTTGCGCCTGAACGAAAAGCGGGAGGAGAGCGAGCAGGAGGAGGAGTTTTTTTGTATTCATATCTGCGTTCTGATTCTTTTTGAGAGTTCAACGAATTCCTCCCATCCGAGTTGTTCGGGTCTTTTCTCGAAGTAGGGATCCTGCATGAGCAGTTCACCCGGGAAGAAGGGCTTCAGCGTATTCCTCAGCATTTTCCGGCGCTGGTTGAAAGCCGTTTTAACCACTTGCCGGAACAATTGTTCGTCGCAACCGAGATCAAAATTATCCTTTCTGGTGAGCCGGATTACAGCGGAAAGCACTTTGGGGGGCGGGTTAAAAGACCCCCTTTCCACCGTAAACAAATATTCGGTGCGATAGAAAGCCTGTGCCAGTACACTGGTGATGCCGTAAACCTTCGACCCCGGGGGCGCAACAATTCGATCGGCTACTTCCTTTTGAAACATACCCACCATTTCAGGAATCTGTGCGCGAAAATCGAGCAGTTTGAAGAGTATCTGAGTGGAAATATTGTAGGGGAAGTTGCCAATCAGGCAGAAAGGTTTGTCTCCGAAGACCGAATGAAAATCCAGATCGAGGAAATCCCTGAAAATCAGGTTTTCAGGGGGCCATTCGGGGTAGTTTTTTTGCAGATACTCCACCATATCCCTGTCGGCCTCCACAGCGAAAGTCTGGTACTCGCCGTGTGCGAGCAGGAATTTGGTGAGCATGCCCATGCCGGGGCCCACTTCGAGCACAATACCGGTCCGGGATGCGAGTTGCAGGCTGTCGGCAATACGCGCAGCGATGCTGTCATTTTTTAGAAAATGTTGTCCGTACGACTTTTTAGCCTGCATCAGCCATTATTTGAGCGTGAATAGAGATATAAGGGGGTCGCGATAAATTATTCAGCCGGTCTTTGCCTGCGCGGGAGTGTGAGCGAAAAGCTGCTGCCCTTGCCCGGTTCACTTTTCACATCAACCAGGCCCTTGTGAGCCACCATGATAGCCTTCACGTAACTTAGTCCGAGTCCGAAACCTTTCACATCGTGGATATTACCCGTGTGAACACGGTAGAATTTGTCGAAAATATGTTTTCGGGCCTCTTTGCTGATACCCATACCATGATCGGTGACTGTGATTTCGATGCCGATGGGCACATTGCGGGTACTGACGGTGATATCAGGCTTTTCGGGGCTGTATTTATTGGCGTTATCGAGCAGATTATGGATAACACTGGTGAGGTGCGTGGCATCGGCCTCTATAACAGGTTTATCGGCCAGCAGTTCTGTCCGGATAATACCCTCGCGTTTTTCCACCTGCAGACTAAAGTTATCAACAGCCTGAAGAACCAGGTCGTGAACATTAACCTCGGTAATTTTCAGTTCAAAATCCTTTTTGTCAATGAGTGCCATCTGGAGCACCCTTTCCACCTGACTGTTCATACGGCGGTTTTCCTGCCGGATAATATCAATGAACCGCCTGATTTTGTCGGGATTACCCATCACCACCGGACTTCCGATACTGTCGGCAGCGAGCGATATCGTGGCAATCGGTGTTTTGAACTCATGGGTCATATTATTGATGAAATCATTTTTGATTTCGGAGAGTTGCTTCTGGCGGAAGATCACCTGAATCGTGTACCAGAAACTGAACATGATAATACTGGTGAACACCACCGAAAGCAACAGCATACTGAGTGAAGATCCCAGCACCAGACGCGTTCGGTTCGGGAAGTACAGCGAGAGGTAGCCCGGCGACTCAATATCCTGATTAAACAGAGACACCTTGTAAGGAGAGTTGAACAACGTGGGAGCACCTCCGTGCGACACCTGCGGGCCGCTGTCTTCCACCACAAAATGGTCGTTGACGATCACATAACTGTTGCGCGCTTCGGAGTACACACCATACTGGTATTCAGCATTTATTCCCTTGTTTTTGATTTCCTCGCGGACGATTTTATTGAGGGCGTCGAGCGGAATACGCTCGGCGAGCGGTTTGGAGTCAATGAGCTCCATGACCTTTTTGTACTCCCACGGGTTCAGGCGGTTCTCGGCAGACAGACTTTCGTTCTGGTCGGGCAGGGCGTTTGCCATTTTCCTCGCAACGAAACCGTTCATGGCCTGATCGGGAAGCCTGACCACGTCCTTCATCTGAGAGATTTCGTAGTTCTGAAGGCGATTGGCCACACTGTTCAGCGCCTCAAAAACATCATTGTCGAATTTCTTTTCGTTGAAGTTGATGTTCCAGTTAATCCAGTATGCCTGAAGCCCGATGATACCAATCAGGGCAAGGCTCATCAGGCCGATAATGAATTTAATTCGGGTTGCGTTCATGATTACTCGGATATGGCGACGGGGTTACTGGCGGTGTAAATGCGTTGAAAAAGCCAGCCCAGCAACATAACGAGTCCGCAGCCCAGCGGATTGTACCAGAGGAATGCATCTTTACTCACACCGAAGAAAAGGGCAATAACGACCATTTCAGTGATGACAGCTGCCAGCAAAACGGCCTTTCCACCCACTTTTTTCAGAAAGAATGCAGTGAAGAAAATGCCCAGGATTGTTCCGTAAAACAGTGAGCCGATCATATTCACTGCCTGAATAAGATTTTCCGACAATGCAGCAAACATGGCGAACAAGACAATAAAGACTCCCCAGAAACCTACTGTCCATCTGGAAATCTTCAGATAATGCTCATCGGAACGGCCCGGCGCAATCAGACGCCGGTAGATATCGGAGACCGCTGTGGCCGACAGTGCGCTCAACTCGGAAGCCGTGGTACTCCATGCTGCGCAGAATATCATGGCCAGCATCAGACCGACGAGACCGCGGGGTATATGCCCCAGCACAAAATTGATGAATACAAAGTCTTTGTCTTCCGACTTCGCTCCGTTATTGGCTGTTTTGATAACTGCCTCGGCCTCAGAGCGCAAGGCAACGCGCTCTTTCTCCAGCTCCCGAATTTCACTCTCTGCTGCTGCGAGCGCCGTCGCATCCGATCCGGCTTTTGCCACCGAGAATGCATCCATTGCAACCGTCTTGCGTATAAACAAAAGAGAGTCTTGCGACGCAAGTTGTCTGTACGCTGCTTCCCCGGGAGTACCTTTAATCAGGGCTACGTTGGCATTGTTAAAATGTAACGGAGGCTGGTTAAACTGGAAGAACACCCATACCATGACACCCACGGCCAGTACCAGAAACTGCATCGGAATCTTGATGAATCCGTTGAATATCAGTCCTACACGACTTTCGCGGAGCGATTTTCCCGAGAGATAGCGCCCCACCTGACTCTGATCGGCGCCGAAGTAAGACAGGAACAGAAAAGTAGATCCCAGCAGACCCGACCAGATGTTGTACCTGTCTTGCCAGTGAAAAGACCAGTCAACCACCTGTGTTTTTCCGGTTGCTCCGGCAATTTCCCATGCATCGGAGACACCAATACCTGCAGGCAGATTGTGTACGATCAGGATGAACGCCAGAATCAGTCCGCCCAGCATGACACCCATTTGAAGTTCCTGCGTACGGCTCACTGCAGCACTGCCGCCCGAAACCGTGTAAAGCACCACAAATATTGTCATGAATATATTAGTCAGTATCAGATTCCACCCGAAAACGGCGCAGAGTATAATACTGGGTGCCAGAATACTGATAGAGGCAGCCATTCCGCGCTGAATCAGAAACAGAACAGCTGTGAGCGTACGGATTCGGATATCGAAGCGCTGTTCGAGGTATTCATAAGCCGTAGTGACCCGCAACTTGTAATATACCGGCAGCACAAAATAGGCCAGGAAAAGCATGGCAATGGGCATACCGAAGTAAAACTGCACAAACTGCATACCATCGGAGAAGGCCTGACCGGGTGTACTGAGGAAAGTGATGGCACTGGCCTGCGTGGCCATAATACTCAGGCCGATCGTCCACCAGGGCAAGTCTCGCCTGCCGGCGAGAAAGTCATCGCTGTCACTCACAGAGTTTCGGCTTTTCCGGATACCATACAGAACAATGAGGCCCAGCGTGCCAATGAGAACAACCCAGTCGAGCAAGTGCATTTTTAAACAAGTTACTACCGATACAAACGAATTGAGCGGGATTTCCCGGTTAATTGTATCAGTACAATGAGGTATAAACGAGTGCGCCGATCACGATGAGGAAAAACAGCCAGGCCCAGATACTGAGGCTGTTTTCGCGCCACACATTGAAAAGCTTTTCCATCATATTGCGCCAGTCGAGATCGCGCCCCTTGTAGCGGGTAGCGGGCTCGTGAGCGAGTACAAAGAAGCGTGGCAAGCCCTTCCGGGCCTGGTCGCCGTGTTTGGACATCACCATGAAGTCGTTATTAAGGAAACGAACGTCAAAAAGTTCACTTCTGACTCCCATTTCGACCACCAGACTGTTGTATTCGCCCAGTTGCTTCCAGACTCCTTTAGTCAGGTTGCCGTCCACAGACAGGATATACTCACCTCCGGGATTAAATATGTGGAGGATAGATTCATGGAAACCCTCGTCCTGACGAATTTCCTTCCAGCGTTTGCCAAGCCAGAAATTACCTTCCCGCAAATCTTCTCCGTACGGTATGATTTTGGGCAGGATATAATCCAGATGTTCATTGATATCACCCAGATCCTGAGGAAGATCGGGGCTTAATCCCTTTGATATTTCCGAGAATACCGACATATCTGAAAGATGCTGTTACGGTTTGAAGGGCGAAAATTAGGCCGTTATTTCGATATCTTTATTTTTGCGGGCATGAAACGAATACAAACTTCTTCCTGTGGTACCGTAGCGCTGCATTTTTCAGGAATTCAGCCGGGGGCAGACACCACTCCACTGGTACTTGTTCACGGATTCTGCGAGGATTCGTCGGTTTGGCAGGGTATCCTGCCGGGGCTGAGCGACGTACCCGTGATAGCCGCCGACCTGCCGGGTTTCGGAGGATCCGACCTGCCACGCACAGCCACTATCAGATACTACGCGGAGGCAATCATTCAGGCGCTTGATGCGCTTGGTATCTCCCGATTTTATCTGATGGGTCACTCGCTGGGTGGCTACGTGGCGCTGGAAATACTGTCGGGTCACGGAGGCCGGCTGGCTGGCGCGGGACTTGTACATTCACATCCGCTGGCCGATGGTGCGGAGCGGCTGGAAGCCCGGCGCAGGGGTATAGAACTGCTTCAGTCGGGCAGGAAAGACCTGTACGTTTCGCAGCTGTTCCCGGGGTTGTTTGCGCCCGCGTATGCGCAGGCGCACCCGGAAACAATACAAGCGCTTGTTGAAAATGGCAAGCGGCAGTCCACAGAAGGCATTACAGCAGCACTTGAAGCCATGATGAGCCGCAAAGACCACCGGGATACACTGAGAGCAACACCCTGTCCGGTCCTGTTCATTGCAGGCACAGAAGACTCGCTCATTCCCGCGGAAGTTACCTGGAGCTCGGCATTACTCCCGGACATGGCCCGGGTGAAGATGCTGACGGGCGTTGGGCACATGGGCATGTACGAGGCTCCGGAGGAGGTGATTGCGACAATAAAAGCGTTTATGGCAGACTAAAAACTCAGTTCCGGTCGCAGTCCGGCACGAATTTGTCCAGACGCCCAGCCCTTGCATAAACCGAGTCCAGGCAGGCCAGATATAGCCTCCAGAAACCGGCGATAACCAGAGAAGCCACCAGTATGAATGACAGTACCACCCCGATCAGCAACCCTGCATATTTCCCCATACTAATGAGCGCACATGTTCCGCACCCTCCGCAGACACACGGAGAGAAAAAGGAACAAACAGCGCTGATGCCATAAATTGCAACACCGATGGCGACAATCCAGGCAGTCAGCCTGATTACCTTTTTGATCAACGGCGCAACGTGATACCATTTGAAGAGTACCCTGCTGCTGTGATTGAGTAATGCGACCAAACGGTTGCTCAAATGCGGCTTTTCCATGACTGCCCGGATTTCCTTGAATTTGAAATCCGTTTTAAAATGCCGGTTGATGTAGAGATAATCGAATTTTTCATCGGTGAGCATCTGACATGTCTGTCTGTAGGCGCTGTACATGAGCGCATACGCTTCGGCATCGTGAAAGCTGTCGAGATCAGTGCGAATTTTTGACAGCGCCTCCTGCACATTATTGGGAATCCCGTAGCTGGTCATATCCTCTTCCTGATCGGGTGTTTCGGGACGAAGTACGCGACGGGATGGCTCATCACTGTCCGTCCAGTTGACCGGATTTTGTCTCAAATCCTTTTTCAGGTGCACAAATCCGAGCGCTTTGATCTGGGTGGCATTTTCACGGGCCTTCAGATCCATCAGTTGTCCTTCGCGCATACGTTCCTGAAAAATGGAATCGGAGCGCATGAAGACTGGCAATTGTCCCGTGGCAGCCGAGTCGCTGTCGGGCATCTGGGCGCTGGCATCACTTACAATTACGACCTTGCATTCCTGATCGAGAATGGAAACGATACCCTGATTGTCATGTACCCCTCCGTCAACCAGTTGAACATTCATGCCGGGGTACAATCCAGGCATACTCACCGGAGCGAAAAGAGCCGGCACACAGGAAGAGGCGCCAACTGCCTGTCCGAGGCGTATCTTTTTGTACGGTGCTGGTGCCTGTTCATAATACATACGCCGCAGGCGTTTTTTCACGTCCACATCCTGACGAATATTGGAGGGCGGTTCACCCATCCAGGAAACAGTGAACTGCCAGTTGTGACCCGTATTGAGGGTGGTGGCATTCAGCACCAGCATGGGTATCTTGTCGGGGCGACTCCAGTTATCCGATTTGGGATTGAAGGAACTGTAAGGCAGAATTTTCAGGTCACTGATATAAACGGGTTTGCCGGGGCAGGTTACCTTGCTGTACAGATATTTCTCGTACAACTCACCCAGTCGGTGGGTACGGGTATATTTTCTTCTGAAAAACATCTTCAGATTTCCTGTGAAACCGGAGAAAATGCGGGACCGAATATTCTTTTGTACGCCTTCGAGAAAATCCGTTTCGAGCGTTTTAACGATATCAATGTAGTCCTGATGACCCAGGGATTTCTTTTCGTTGTACTTGTTTCGCAGAAGCAGGTAGTAATAAGCCCCCAAAATAGAGCCGCCGGAAACGCACGACAATACCTCCACATGGCGCAGCATATCGTGTTCTGCCAGGGCGGCCAGCACCCCGATATGATAAATGGAGGCCCTGAAGCCGCCACCAGAAAGCGCCAGCCCCATTTTACCGTTAATAGAATTCATATTGACGGATCCAACTTTACCCGGAAAAATAATCTCCAGACATTCGTTGGTATGCCGGGTAACTAAGTCAATTTGCGTTTTACGGCTATCTTCAGACTTTCCGAGCGTTTTATCTGCTTGAATCGCCCGTATTTTCAGGTCGGCCAGCCAGGTCAGCTGTTCGGCAGTGGTACGCAGTTGCCAGTACAGGTTTACCTTTCGGCGGTATTCCACTTCATCCTCATTATTAATACCTCTGACTTTTTCCCTCCAGTCGTCTGAAATAGCCGTATAGTACAATCTGTAACAAGCCTTGGCCTTGTCATACATATCCAGTCCGATGAATGCCTCGGCAAGCGTGGCATAGGCCCACACTTTGTTGAAAGAGCTGGCGATGACAATATTCTTATCCTCCTCTTTTTCAAATGAAGCTTCGGGCTCGAGACCGGTGAGGCGCCGGATAATTCCTCTCCTGACCCCGCTTGCCGCCGTACTTATTTCGGTGCTGCGTCCGGATGGTTTGTCTCCGGATGGTTTGTCTCCGGAGAGTTTATGCGTTTGCTCGGTGCGCAGGAGGGCAATCAGGTCGCAAATAAAGGCATAGTTAATAGCGCAGTAGCCGGCGTCATCGCCCTTGAGGTTCTCTCTGGCAGCATCGTCCTTTAACTGTTCAGGATATTCTGCCATCCAGATATCCATTCCTTTCTTGTAGAAATGTTCGGCGTACAGAAGATTTTTGAACTGGTTACCGTGTTGCCATTTTCGTTTGAAAACAGCCGCAGTGACACCGAGGTACTCGGAAGAGTCGAACTTCTCCAGACGGGTAATGATATCTGCTTTGGCGAGTTCCGGCGACGACAATTGTGTGATACCCGCGAGTTGGTCGAGTGCTGCGTCGAATTTGATGTCCGCCGGCAAATCAGCGTCCTTGTACAGACAAACGGCGAGTTCTTTGCGCCAGAGCGGCATATTGGGCTCTTCGTCAATCATCCGGAAGTAGAGCTCGGAAGCGAGGTTGTTTTTGCCCTCGTTCTTCAGTCGTTTGGCCAGAGCCTCCATGTAATGCAGGCCCTGTTTTTCTCCCCGGATGATTGACTTGGCCCTGGTTTCAAGGGTTGCTTTGTCCATCAGGCGGACGGACTCTTTAACTGTGTCTATGTTCATATTTCATCTGGCAATTGGGGGTTTGGTTACTTTTTAGTTTTTATCTTGTCATATACATATTGACCGAGTTCCCGGCCGCATTTCAGGCCGGCCTCGTTACCGCGCCGGTAGTGAATGCCACCGTACATACGGCTGATACCCGCCTCATCGGAAGCCTGCCGGAATGACTGGTAAGTACGCGGATCAATACCGAACTCAAGTTCGGTTGAGTCGGTAAAGGTAAAATTATCTCCGTAAATATTTGTCAAAACAGTGGCAGCAGCACTGGAAATAGTGCTGTGGCCGCTAGTATGTTCGGGGAATGGCGGAGTCTGGATAAGTGGTCTCCATTCCGGATCAATATACTGGTTAATGTACGACTCCGGACGAATGAGGTTATACTTGTATTTGGCATGCCAGCTGGCTATAAAGCCATCCGCGAGAGAAGTAGCTACCCTCACATACGTTTCTGCCGACTTCATAATGTCGGCGTTTGCCTTCCGGCAAGCGTGGGCCGCGATATTCATCCAGTGGCCACCGGGACTGATTTTCTTTTTGGCAAAAGCGATATGACCGCTTACCTCCATGGCGAAGGGATTGTCGTCCCAGTACCAGGCGGTAGCTATTTCGTCTTCTTTCTGAGCCTTCACAATTTCATATACTTCCATGGCCTGCTTGTAAAAATCGCTGCCCTTTTGTTTGCTGAAAGGCACGGGCGGCTCGGCAGAAAACTGACCGCTGGAATCAATTACCCAGGTACGTATTTCAGGCCAGTGAGGCTCGAGTGCATCGCCATAGGCAGGGGG
>JBEGNB010000263.1:0-3341 GCA_041182785.1 Bacteroidota bacterium | reverse complement strand
GAGGGAGTTACCAGCCCGTCAGCCATGATAACATCCAGGCAGTGATAAAAAAGCGGGAGGCGGGTTTGTTCGCGGATCATATCCGCTGCGGCATCAACGAGTGCTTCCGGACTCCCGAGTTGCTCATAGAGTGCGGTCACGATGTCGGTGAGCAGCCTGGGGTCGTACCCAATGAATATATTTCTGTTCCTGATCGTACTGGCATAGACTGCGTTTTCCGAACCGTCATCTATTTCGTTGGCGCGCACGCAGGCGAGCAGGACGGCCGCACAGGCTTCTGCCTCATTCAGTACAAGTGGGGATGCGGCACTTTTCTCGGGATTGGAAACCGGTTTGGGTTTGAAAAAGTCCATCATGGCATTAGCTCGGTTTGGGCGATTATGACTGGGCAAATTTTACCCGTCAAAAGTAATGCCGAAAATGGAAATTTTATGTGTATATACATTAAATACCTGCAGTTCGGCTCAAAACGCGACATTTTTTGGCCGAACTGCGGGTATTTTATGATTTATCTCTGTTACAGGGTGCCTCTTCGGGCCTGTTCTGCCTCTATACTCTCAAAAAGTGCCTGAAAATTGCCTTTCCCGAAAGAGACGGCGCCACAGCGCTGTATTATCTCAAAAAAGAAGGTGGGTCTGTCCTCTACCGGTTTCGTAAAGATTTGCAACAGGTACCCCTCTTCGTCGCGGTCCACCAGAATTCCAAGACTCTTCAGCACAGACAGATCCTCTCTGATCTCCCCTACCCTTTCCGAAACCGTGTCGTAGTAGCTGCCCGGAACATACAGGAATTCTATACCTCTTTTGCGCAGCTCTCCCACGGTGAAAATGATGTCATCCGTTGCTACGGCAAGATGTTGTACCCCCTGTCCCTCATTGAATTCGAAGAACTCGGCCACCTGCGATTTTTTCTTCCCGTGCGCGGGCTCGTTAATGGGAAATTTGATCCGCATGTTATCGTTAGCCATTACCTTCGACATGAGTGCAGTGTACTCGGTGGAAATATCCTTGTCGTCGAACGTGATCAGGTTTTTGAAACCCATCACTTCTTCATAAAAGGTTGCCCACGTATTCATCTCACCCCAACCTACGCTTCCGACACAGTGATCCACGTACTGCAGCCCGACCGGAGCCGGATTATACTCCGATTCCCATTTTTCGTATCCGGGCAGGAACAGTCCGTTGTATTTTTTTCTCTCCACGAAGATATGTACCACATCTCCGTAGGTGTGGATCCCTGAGCGTACCACCTCTCCGTGTTCATCGCGCTCCACGGTGGGCTCCATGAAGGGCCTGGCCCCTCGCTTTACGGTTTCATGGAATGATCTTTCGGCATCTTCCACCTGAAATGCAATTACCCGGACAGCGTCGCCGTGGCGCATGTGGAAGGATGTGATACCGGAGTTTGAATGGTAGGGCGTGGTGAGTACCAGTTTGATTTTGCCCTGCTGCAGCACCCAGGATGCTCTGTCGTGCACACCGGTTTCGAGCCCGGCGTATGCCAGTGATTGAAATCCGAAGGCGGTTTTGTAGAAATGCGCTGCCTGTTTGGCATTTCCTACGTAAAACTCTACATAATCGGTACCCTGAAGCGGCAGAAAATCAGCAGTTTCAGATGAATAAGCGGCAGGTTGCAGAATGGCTTGCATGGATTGAGATATTTAGTTCTGTTCGTACCACACCCGGTAGTAGTCATCAATTTCAATTTGAAGAGCTTCTTCAGTGATCATGACAGGGCGGAATGGATCTATCATGACGGCAAGTTCGCCGGTTTCTTTCTGGCCGATGCTGCGTTCTATGGCACCCGGGTGCGGACCGTGTGGAATACCTGCCGGATGCAGGGTAATCTGGCCGGGCCCCACATTGTTCCTGCTCATAAAATTGCCATCCACGTAATAAAGCAACTCGTCAGAATCCACATTGGAGTGGTGGTAAGGAGCAGGTATGGCGTCCGGGTGATAATCATACAGGCGCGGCACAAATGAGCATACCACGAAACCCTGCCCTTCAAAGGTCTGGTGTACGGGTGGCGGGAGGTGAATACGGCCGGTGAGGGGCTCAAAATCCCTGATATTGAAGGCGTAGGGATAGTGAAACCCGTCCCAGCCTGCCACATCGAACGGATGGTAAGGATACAGGAAGGGAATAATCTCATTCTGTTTCTTGATGCGCACTTCAAAATCACCCTTTTCATCGAAGGTTTCGAGGGTTTCCGGCCTTTTGATATCCCGTTCGCAGAACGGAGAATGTTCGAGCATTTGTCCGAACTCGTTCCGGTATCTGCGGGGAGTCATAACCGGCGAATGAGACTCGATGAAAAGCAGCCTGTTTTCGCCCTGAAAAAAGTCCATTTTATAGATGGTCCCTCTCGGAATAACCAGATAGTCGCCCGGTTCGAAGGGTATATTTCCGAACATGGTGAGCAACTCACCGCGGCCGTGGTGCACGAAGATCAGCTCGTCGGCATCGGCATTTTTGAAAAAATAATCCTGTTCACCCATCGGTGAGGCCAGTCCGACCGCCATGTCACTATTGACGAAGAGTACTTTCCGACTCTCGATATAGTCATCGGATACAGGTACACTGAAGCCCTCGAATTTCATGGGCTGAATATTGTTGCTAACGGCAATTCTGGGCTTCACCGGGTACCTGTCGCCAATCTGGCGGATCTGAGTGGGGGCATGTATATGATACACCAGCGACGACATGCCGCTGAATCCGAGCGTACCTACCAGTTCTTCCTGATAAAGGGCCCCTGTTTCGCGGCGGTAAACAACATGTCGTTTTCGGGGTATATTGCCCAGTTTGTGATAAAATGGCATAATCCGGTTCATTTGGAGCGCTCCGGGAATCTGCGGAGCGCCCGAATTGGCAAGGCTGAGTATGGTTTCGTGCTCCGGGGAACACGCTTTGGCGGGAGCAAAATTCAGTACAGGGCAGGTTAACCATACTGACCGGCGTCAGCAATACCACAAATATTTATCAGTATGTATATAACGAATACGCGGAACGCCGGTAGAGTTCCGGGTTCCGCGTATTGGCAGTAAAATTGAGAGGCAGGTCGGTGCGTAACCGGCGGATCAGAGTTCCTTCAGTTCGCCCACGAGTTTGCCGAGCATATCCTTGGCGTCTCCAAAGAGCATTTTGGTTTTCGGGTGGAAGAAGAGTTCGTTTTCGATACCGGCATAACCGGCGCGCATACTGCGCTTGAGTACGATGACATTTTTGGCCTCCCACACTTTGAGCACGGGCATTCCGTAGATCGGGCTGCCCGGATCATTTTCCGCAGCGGGATTCACCACGTCGTTCGCGCCTACGATAATCACCACATCGGTGCTGTTC
>JBEGNB010000262.1:0-2851 GCA_041182785.1 Bacteroidota bacterium | reverse complement strand
CCAGAAAGGGTGGTGCGTGAAAGAGGTGACGGAGACGTAATTGTCCGGGTTGATACCCAGAAAGTCGCGGAATGACTGCGGACTGAACACCGCGTTGTTATAGGTGAATTTGCGGGGTGCGGCTCCCAGATATACGTCGAGGATGGAGTCAACAGGAGCCATCCAGTCGGCGCTCAGTTTTCTGTTACGGGCATCGTCCACCAGCGACTGGCACTTTTCACGGAGGGCTTTTTCGAGCGGCCCGTGGTTGAAAGGCGTATTTGAATCCTTGCGGCCGGGATATACACTCTCCGGCACAACGCCATATTCTTTTACTGCGTTGAGGTAGTCGTGTGCTAGTCCCCCTTCGCTGAGTTGCGCCGTACCCTGCCGGCGTACATAGTTTTCACATTTCTGGCGATAAATATGGCGTACTACGAACATTTCGCTCAAATCCACATCGCCTTTCCCAAGGCGGAGGGCTTCACTTTCGAGGAAAGATGCTGTACTGAAGGCCCAGCAGGTACCGGTCTGGTCCTGACTTTTCACGGGCGTGGCGGCGTGGCGCTTGTATTCCCTGAACTCGTAGGTATCACTTTTCTGTGCGAATGACACGGAAATAAAGCAGAGCAGGAGGGCTAAAGAGAGCAGTTTTTTCATGTTTGAATCTTGATTTCAGGGCGAAAGTATGGAATTGGACTGAATGAGAGGCAACTTGAATTTTAACGAATAAAACGGTTGTTTGATTTTTTACGATTAAACTTTCTTTATTCCTGATGTCTAACCTATATTCACCCCCTGAAAGTCCAGTACTTCACACTGAAATCTGTCAAGCGCATGAAAAGGAGAAATTTCCTCAGGTTTTTACCGGCAGCCGGCGTAACGCCCTTTGCCCTCAATGGATTTTCCGTACGCCCGTTTGCCAACAGCAAAATGGCCCGGATTCTTTCGGATTGCGACGGTGTTGAGGACAGGGTGCTGGTGCTTATACAGCTGAAAGGTGGTAACGACGGACTTAACATGGTCATTCCTGCAGCCCGTTACGATCGTTACGCCCAGCTCAGGCCCACCACGCGCATTGATCAGGGTGCATTTATTAATGTTGACAACGGGCTGTCCAGCGACAGTCTTGCGGGATTGCACCCGGGTATGACCGCAGTAAAGTCTATGTACGATAGTGGCATGGTCAATATCATACAGGCGGTTGGCTATCAGAGCATGAACCAGTCGCATTTCAAGGGCACCGATATCTGGCTTGCCGGGGCAGACTCCGGTATCGGTGCCAGCACAGCATCCGGCTGGATGGGCCGCGCCCTGCAGGCTTTCTACCCTGATGTGGCAGGAGAACCAACGGCGTCCATGCCCGATCCGCTGGGTATTCAGGTGGGTGATCCGAATACATCTTTGGGTTTCCATACTGAATCGGAACACCAGAATTCAATCAATCTGAGCGGTCAGGATCCTGCCGGGTTCTTTTCTCTGATTCAGACGATTGGCGGAGCTCCCGTCACCAATATACCGGATACGGAGCACGGCGACGAGTTGGCGTATATTATGGGTGTGGAGCGCAGTATAAACCTGTACGCCCAGCGTATTTCTCAGGTATTCAATGCGGGAAGCAATGCCATTTCCTCCTATCCGAACAATACGTTTGCCAGTCAGCTGAAAACCATTGCGCGCATGATACGCGGGGGGTGCAAAACGAAGATTTACCTTTGTCAGCTGGGAGGCTTTGATACGCACAGTGCCCAGGTAGATTCAGGTGATACCAGTCTCGGAACACATGCCACGCTGATGAAGACTCTCTCGGACGCGGTAAAGACGTTTTTTGATGACCTTCAGTTGATGGGTCTGGGCGATCAGGTAGTTGCCTGTACTTTCTCCGAGTTCGGCCGTTGTGCCAAAGAGAATGGCTCTTTCGGTACGGATCACGGTACGCTGGCGCCCATGATGGTATTTGGTAAAAATGTCAAAGCCGGTGTGAGTGGAACCAACCCGAATCTGGATAACCTGACTTCAGACAATCAGCTGAAGGATATGCAGTTTGACTATCGCCAGGTATTTGCCACACTGTTGCAGGACTGGCTGGGGGCCAATCCGTATGTCATGGAAGAGGCGATGTTCGAAGGATATTCCAAAATGAAACTGATTGACCGGGAATACCGGGTAGATTCGGGCTGTCAGTGGGGAGGTACACCTGTCATCACCGACGGATTCAAACCTGTTTCAGTGTTCCCGAATCCCGCCGTCAGTATTACAGAGATTTCCGTGGAGAATCGTTCTGAACGGGCATATCAGGCTGTAATTTCATTGCACAGCCTCGGTGGTACATTGGTATCCAGCCGGACGGAAACGGTACAACCGGGTACGAACTTCTATTTTATGGATGTGACATCGCTGCCGGAGGGCATTTACTTCGCCCGCGTTCAGAATCGGGAAACGGGTCGTGCGGATACAGTAAAAGTGAGTGTTGTGCGCAGTACAGTTGTCAGGAGTTGACAGTAACGGGGTTGAGCACAGGTTGATTCGAAGATAAAAAAAAAGCCGTTCCAGATGGAACGGCTTTTTAGTTGCAGTGGAGGATCAGGGATTCGAACCCAGGACCCCTAGCTTGCAAAGCTAGTGCTCTAGCCAGCTGAGCTAATCCCCCGTAAAGGGTAGTTTTTTGTAAGGAAGTTCAGTTGTTGGTGCAAAAGTATGAAAAACACTTGTATGCAACAAAAGCTGCACTGAAAATTCCTTTGTGGGATAGTAGGGCTAACCAGAGTTGAACTGGTGACCTCTACATTATCAGTGTAGCGCTCTAACCAACTGAGCTATAGCCCTTCAACAAAGACAGGAGCGAGAAATAGATACGGTTCTTGGAGAGACC
>JBEGNB010000261.1:0-4219 GCA_041182785.1 Bacteroidota bacterium | reverse complement strand
CTGTGAGTACCTGGGTGGCATTCGTGCTTCCCAGGCTGTATCGCTGCGGGGCAGCGTTCGATACCGTCAGCGTCGTGATCACCGTTCCTGCCGGATCGCGCAGCTCTACCGGAAACGGCGTCGTTTCCGGGGTGGAAATATACAGATACTGAGGCCCCAGTTCCGAGCGCCCGTGCATGGGAGGCAGCCAGTGTATGGAGTCAAGCTGTGCGTGTGCGTTGGTTACGCAGGCCACAAGGGCAAACAGAATTGGCAGGGCAGAACGATAGCGCATGGTGCGGTGATTCAAAACTGCCGGCAAGTTACCACAAATTATCCGCGGGCCAGTTTACCTGAAAATACTTGTTCACCTGCTTTCAGCCGAAAAAAGAAGAAACGTCCGGAAGGCAACACATCGCCCGCCAGCATAATCCTTTGTTTGCCTTCAGTCAGCCTGTGTACAGAAGAATGGACAAGCTTCCCGTCGGATGTGAACAGGTCGAGGTTTGCTTCTCCACTGTCTTTCATCATCAGTTCAAAAACGGCCGATGAAGTGAAGGGGTTGGGTGAAACTCCCAGAAAAACGGCATTGCCTGTATTGTTATTGCCAAAGTGAAGTGCGATGGCACTCCTGTCTGATACGCCCGGGCGATATGCCTCCGACGGGATGCCCGTTTGCCCCGGACTGAATACGGCTGATGCCGGTACAGCACTCCGTGTCTTTATTCTCACCGTGAATAATTCGTCTCCCTTGCGGAAATTTCTGCTTTCGGCACCGAACCAGAGTGCTCTCAGCGTACCTGCACCAATATGATAATTATCGGCGGGTATGCCACTTGCCCCGACTATTTCGGCAAGGGCAGGATCGCAGGTCAACTCAATCTGCCAGCCGTTGAGGTCAGTATCCTCACTCAGCCTGAACGTAATATCCGTCTCCTCCCCGGCTGCAAGCATCACATCATCGGCTGTCAGTAATAGTGCCGACCGATCGTCGGGTGGAGCTGCAAAGCCTGAAACCGAGTGATTGAGATCGCCGTATTTGATAGCTACGAAACTGCCCTGCAGGTTTTTGTAGTCTTTCTGTATGTTATTGAAAACAAACAAATACGTATCCTTCAGTGCAGTGTAACTTCCCAGATTGGCCGGATTGGGAAGCGGACGAACCACTCTCCATGATGGTACCCCGGGGAAAGTGTCATACAGCCCCAGAATCAGTTTTCGTGTTTCCACGATATCGAGTGTGGTCAGGGAGTTGGTGTTGTTCACATCAGCTGCCTCCATCTGATAGGCATCATCGAGTGCCTCGATACCGAGAATATGCCTTGACATAAGCACCAGATCATACGTCGTCACACCGTTGAGGGGCGGACCGGCTTTTTCAGCAGCCAGTTCAATCTGATAGCTCCCTCCAAATGGTATGGTACCAAACGAATAACTGTAGCAGGAATCCGACGATACGTCAATATCCGGTATGTCAACAGGTGGCTGTACCCCGGCAGTAGAATAGAACCTCAGTCGGCGTTTATGATTGGTAACAATCTGATTATCAACGGTTGTAATACAGCCATTGATTTTGATGTCACCATCCGGGTTACATTCGCATTCCGGATCGGCCAGCTGCACCAGTACATAATTGGAGCATTTGTTAATCAGTCCGTTTTTGTCGCGTACCCAGACTTCCACCTGATTAAACCCGGCATCGCAGTTATAGAACACCAGCGAGTCGGAAACGGGGAATCCCGTACCATCACCGGATTTTTTCAGACCTATTTCCAGTTGGCTGGTCGGTGTACAGTTGTCACTCATGGAGAGTATAAACTGATTTGCCAGAAAGTGTGCATCGCACAGCGGGCGCTCTATGGTTTGAGTCAAACCATTAATACACAGCAAGTTGGGCGGGCTGCAATCCTTGATGGTAAACAGGTAGGAGCAGTTTACGGCGTTTCCGCAGTAATCGGTAGCCCTCCACAGCACTTTATGAGTGCCTGTGGGGAAGTTGCCCGACACCGTATCCAGAGACGAGTTGACGTCAATAGATCCATTGTTATCGAGATCAATGCGATAGGAATAATTGATATTGCCGTTTCCGCAGTAGGTAAAGGCTTTTTCGACCATAAAAACGGCACCCTGACCGCAGGAGCCATTGTTGTAGCAGAAATTTTTGTCGGTACAGTCTGTAGTCCAGAATAATGTCTGGGCAAAAGACGACATAGAGGAGCACGCCAGCAGGACGCAGGTGAGAAACCGGATCATGGAAAAGTCAATAAAAGGTTATATCCGGATGCCATTCAGAGGTTATGCAGACTGATTTCAGCGTGCCTGAGGGTGGTACTTACAGGAGTTGCACCCTCCGAATACTTCCGGATGTTGTTCATCAACAGGATTAAAAGCCTGAGTTATCAGGTAATACGGATTATTGACGGTGGTTTTTCTCCTTCAAATTTCAGACCAAACTATACGTTAAGCGTTTTTCCGCGGCTTTTTCTGATTCTGACAGACACCACTTTGTATTCCGGACAGAGGGCGTCGGAGTCTCTTTCATCAGATGTGACCACGTTCAGCATGACTTCAGGGAAGTGAAAAGTGGTACTCAGCACGCCCGGCTTTACCTGATCGGTGAGTCGGGCTTTGACATCCACCTTGCCTCTCGGCGATTCCAGGCATACCATATCGCCCTCCGAGATGAAGTGTTTTGCGGCATCATCCGGGTGAATAAGCAGTACGTCTTCTGTCAGAATTTTGGCATTCCGGGTTCTGCGCGTCATGGTGCCGGCGTTGTAGTGCTCCAGCTCCCTGTTGGTGGTAAGTATATACGGGTAGTCTTTTTCCCAGGCGACTCGTTCCCGGGTTTCCCGGAACTCGTCAAACTGGAATTTGCCCAGTCCGCGCTTGAAGGTTTCCGTGTGCAGCACCTCCGTATCGGATCCTCCGGGAGCAACCGGCCATTGTTTGCCATTGTCGCCGAGCTCTTCCCATTTAACCCCGGCGAAGAAAGGAACGATCTGAGAAATTTCCTGAAGCAGGGTGTCGGGGTTGTAGTCGGCCTGCGGATACCCCATCCTGCTCATGATATCCACAATAATCTGTCCGTCGGCTTTGGTGCCGGGCAGTGGCTCTACTACTTTGTTTACCCGCTGAATTCTCCTTTCTCCATTGGTGAAAGTGCCGCTTTTCTCCAGGAATGACGCTCCGGGCAATACTACGTGAGCGTGTTTGCAGGTTTCCGACATAAACAGTTCCTGCACTACCAGTAATTCCAGATTGCCCAGTGCAGCCAGTACTTTGTTGGTATTCGGATCGGTTTGCACTACGTCCTCTCCCATGACCCACATTGCCTTGAGTTTCCCTTCCAGCGCGGCGTCGTACATCTGCGGTATTTTGTAACCGATGTGTCCGGGCAGGTTTACACCATAGAACTGTTCGTATTTCCGCTGGATATTCATATCTGTTATGTCCAGATATCCGGCGCCCTGGTGTGGCTGACAGCCCATATCGGCTGCACCCTGTACGTTATTCTGACCGCGCAGCGGGTTAACACCTACACCACGTCGGCCGATATTGCCTGTAATCATGGCCAGATCGGAAATCAGCATGACCGTCAGGGTACCCTGAGAGTGTTCGGTTACGCCGAGCCCGTGAAAGGACATGGCGGCTTCTGCTTTGGCATAAGTTACAGCAGCTTCCCTGACCAGCTTCCGGTCAACGCCGGTTATCGCTTCGAGCTCGTCCAGACTGAGCCCGAGTATCTGTTGCCTGAACCCATCGTACCCTTCCGTACGGTTGTCAATGAAGTTTTTGTCTTCGAGTCCTTCACTGATGATGAAATAAAGCATCATCTGGAGCAGGGCTACATTGGTGCCCGGGCGGAGTTGCAGATGGTAGGTGGCATATTTGGCCATTTCCGTGCGCCGCGGATCAATGACAATGGAGGGAATCCCCTTCATGGCCACCTGTTTCAGTTTGGCACCTGTCACAGGGTGTGCATCGGTCGGATTGGCTCCTATGACCATGATACATTTCGTGTATTTCAGGTCAATAATAGAGTTGGTGGCTGCGCCGGTACCAAATGTGCGCTGCATACCAAGTGCTGTGGGGGAGTGACACACCCGCGCACAACTGTCAATATTGTTGGTGCCCACTACGGCCCGTATAAACTTCTGCATGAGATAATTTTCCTCATTCGTGCAGCGAGCCGAGGATATGCCCGCTATGTAGTCGGGGCCATATTCCTTTTTGATGG
>JBEGNB010000260.1:0-7652 GCA_041182785.1 Bacteroidota bacterium | reverse complement strand
CTCCTGAAGAAGAGCAGGCTGTACAGAAAAAGTATGACTGTTCCTCCGAGCAGGCCGTACTCCTCGCATATGATCGCATAGATGAAGTCGGCGTGTGCATACGGAAGAAAATTCCGGATGATACTGTTACCGGGGCCCTGACCGAACACTCCACCCCTCGCAATAGCGATTTTGGCTTGCTGCACCTGATAACCGCCATCGCTGGCATTGGCAAACTCGTCTATCCTCGAGATCCAGGTATCCAGGCGGACGAATCCGCTGTCCGGATACAGCTTTCCGATAGCAATCAGCAGGGCAAGCACCACGACTCCCATCATTCCGAGCAGGAAGATATATTTCCAGCTTACCCTTCCGATGAACATCAGGGTGATGGATGTGGCAAAGAGTACCGCCGCCGTGCTCAGATTCGCCGGAGCAATCAGGCCGCATATAATCACCACAGGTACCAGCAGCGGCATGAATGCATCCCTGAAACTGGTGATGTACTCCTGCCTTCGGGTAAGTTCGCGAGCCAGATAGATAATCAGTGCCAGCTTGGCAAACTCCGATGGCTGGATACTCACACCACCTATACTCAACCAGCGCGAGGCATCATTGATATTCCGGCCAAAGGCCAGTGTCGCCATGAGCAGCGGAATAACAATAAGGATCAGTACAGGTGCCACTCGTTTGTACTGCAGGTAGTGCAGCAAATGACACAGGTAAATCACCACGAGTCCGAATAATATGATAACCAGGTGCTTGACCAGGAAACCTGTGGTGTCGCCATCGCGGGAACGCCATGCCTCCCAGCCCGAGGCGGAATACACCGCCACGAGACTGAACAGACTCAGTACGGCGATGATCATCCATATGGTACGATCGCCTCTGAGTTCTGCTTCTATGCGCGCTCCAAGTGACATAAATTAGTTATTCAGTTTCAGGACTGCTGCCTTGAACTGGCGGCCGCGGTCTTCGTAGTTCAAAAAAAGATCAAAACTGGCGCATGCCGGACTAAGCAGCACCGTATCGCCCGAACGTGCCAGTCCGGCCGCTGCTTCCACGGCCTCCACGGCACTTCCGGTTTCAATCATCGGTTTGTTCAGACTGCCGAATGCCGCCCTGATTTTACTGTTATCGAGTCCCATACACACAATTGCATGTACTTTTTTCTTCACCAGCGGCATGAGCGGTGTGTAATCATTTCCCTTGTCCTGACCGCCGACAATCCAGACAGTCGGTGTTTCCATAGCCTGCAGTGCATAGTATGTAGAGTCAACATTGGTTCCCTTGGAGTCGTTGATCCAGGTAACTCCACTGATAACTGCCACTTTCTCCAGGCGGTGTTCCGGCGGCATGAAGGTGTTGAGCCCCTCCTGAATTTTTACAGGATCGGCCTTAAGCAGCAGTGCCACCCGAACGGCACACACGGCATTAAACATATTGTGAGGGCCCCTCAGATTGCCGGTTGTCATATCAAATCGGTTCACCCCCACCCGAATACTTCCGTTTTTATAGAAGCCTTTCCGGATGGGAGTGGGTTTTAAACCTGAGGCGGGGGCCTCAAAAAATTCAGCGATTACCGGGTCGAACCCGTTATAAATGAATTTATCGCCCCGTTTCTGATTCATACAGATTCTGAACTTGGCGCGGGCGTAATTTCCCAGTGTATAATCGTACCGGTCAAGGTGGTCGGGTGTGATATTGAGCAGAAGCGCAATACGGGGCCTGAACTGCTGTATATCGTCGAGTTGGAAACTGCTCACTTCCAGTACAAAAACGCGGTCGGCAGTGGCTTGCGACGGGTTTTTGAGGTCGTTGAGCACCATGGCCGCAAACGAATTGCCCACATTCCCGCCTTTCCTGACATTCAGTCCGGCGGTGTGCAGCAAGTGCCAGGCAAGTTCGGTTGTAGTTGTTTTACCATTGGTACCGGTGATGGCAACAATAGTGCACTTGCCGGCATACCGATAGCCGAGTTCAATCTCCCCGATGACGTTGATCCCGCGTGCGCGGACGGCCTTCATCACCTCTGATTTTTCGGGAATTCCGGGACTTTTGACTATCTCGTCGGCATGGAGCACAAGATCCAGGGTATGCGTCTTTTCCTCCCAGGGGATACCCGCTTCATCCAGTTCCTTCTTGTATTTATCCTGAATAGCCCCCTTGTCGGATACAAATACGTCATACCCCAGATGACTTGCCAGCAAGGCCGCACCTGTTCCGGATTCTCCTGAACCCAATATGACGATTCGTTTTTTCATCCTGCGAGCGATTGTTTATCTGATTTTAAGTGTTATGATGGTGGCTGCTGCCAGTAATATCTGGACAATCCAGAAGCGCACGGAAATGGTCACTTCGTGATAGCCTTTTTTCTGGTAGTGGTGGTGCAGGGGTGCCATCAGAAACACCCTCCGCCCTTCACCGTATTTTTTCTTTGTCCGTTTGAACCACCATACCTGTATAATGACCGACAGATTTTCCACAAGGAATACCCCGCAGAGGACAGGGATAAGCAGTTCTTTTCTGAGTACAATTGCCATGGCGGCGATAATACCTCCGAGTGTGAGGCTGCCTGTATCACCCATGAACACGCGTGCGGGAAATACATTGTACCACAGGAAGCCGATGCAAGCACCGAGCAGACAGGCTGCATAAATCACCATTTCTCCTGTATTGGGCAAATAGTAAATGTGCAGGAAATCGGCAGCTACCGAGTTTCCGCTCACGTATGCTAGAATTCCGAGCGCCATACACACAATTGCCGACACACCAGCCAGTTGCCCGTCGAGCCCGTCGGTTAGATTGGCTCCGTTGCTCACGGCGGTGATGACGAAAATTGACATGATAACGAAGAGTATCGAACTCAGGTCACGGGCGTTGTCGCCGAGGAACCACAGGAGCCTGGAGTAGTCCAGCTCGTTATTTTTCACAAATGGCACGTTGGTGATGGGCGCTTTGGCGTACACCATGGTCGTGAAGGTTTGTTCGCTGCCCGGATTTTTCACCAGTATCGTATCGGTAACCACATAGCCGTGCTCTTCTGCCACCTGTGGACTCATCCTGACCACCACATGATCATTCACCAGCATGGTTATGCCTACAATAAGTCCAAGTCCGATCTGACCCATAATTTTGAAACGGCCCTTCAATCCTTCCTTGTCTTTCTTGAACACCTTGATGTAATCGTCAATAAACCCGATGATAAACATCCATAGGGTACTGACAATCATCAGAATGATATACACGTTATTGAGGCGTGCGAAAAGCAATACAGGCAGCAGGGTTGCTGCCACGAGAATGATGCCGCCCATCGTGGGTGTTCCGGCCTTGATATTCTGTCCTGACAAACCCAGATCGCGAACCGTTTCGCCGATCTGCAGCTTCCGGAGCTTCTCGATGATTTGCTTTCCAATAATCATCGAAAAAAGCAATGCCAGCAGCATGGCAGCTCCTGCCCGGAACGAAATATACCTGAACAGACCTGCGCCGGGCAGGTCATAATGTTGTTGCAGGTATTCGAACAAGTGTACTAACATGCTTTGTGGTTGTTGATTACATGATGATTGAGTTCAGTCCGGTTTTTTGTTCTCGTTTTGGAGGAGAAAGTGGTGTAGGGGCGATGTTTCATCGCCCCGCAACCTCTTCACAATAATAGTCCCTCCACTATTATATCTTCAGCGTCAGGTCTGACGCATGTAGCTCAAAAGAATCTGTTTGTCGTCGAACGGGTGTTTCACGCCGTTGACATCCTGGTATTTTTCATGGCCTTTGCCAGCTACCAGTATGATATCGTGTTCACCCGCCAGTCTCACAGCTGTTTTAATAGCCTGTTCGCGGTCCTGTATCACGAGTGTTTTTATTTTGTCTGTCTCTTCAAGCCCGGCTTCCATGTCTTTGAGTATGGCGGCCGGATCTTCCGTTCTCGGGTTATCGCTGGTCAGGATAATCTGGTCGCTGAACCGGGCGCACACCTGAGCCATGACGGGCCTTTTGGTTTTGTCTCTGTCTCCACCGGCACCAGTCACTGTGATTATTCTGGACTGTTTGCCTTTCAGTTTCTGGATTGTTTCGAGCACCTTCTCGAGCGCGTCGGGCGTGTGCGCGTAGTCCACAATACCGATACATCCCGCCTTTGCGGGATGTTTTACATAATCGAACCTCCCTTCTGCACCCGGCAGGTCGCTCAGGGCTGTGAGGGCGTCCATTTTATCTACTCCGAGCAGTTGCGCCACTCCGTAAGCTGCTGTCAGGTTGGCGGCATTGAACTCGCCGATCATCCTGGCGTGCATCTGACTGCCGTCGAGGTCGAGTACCAGTCCATCGAGGTTGTTTTCGATGATTCTGGTTTTATAATCAGCCGGCGATCGGAGTGCGTAACTGTACTTTGATGCCGCCGTGTTTTGCAGCATTACCATTCCGTTGCGGTCGTCGGCGTTTGTGAGCGCGAACGCAGAGGCAGGCAGATCGTCGAAAAATTTCTTTTTGGCATCGCGGTAGTTGGCGAAAGTGCCATGGTAATCGAGGTGATCGTGGGTCAGGTTGGTAAACACAGCTCCGGTAAAAACAGCTCCCGCGATTCTGCGCTGGTGAACGGCGTGACTGCTCACCTCCATGAATACATGCGTGCACTGATTATCTTCCATTTCCCGCAACAGTTCGTGCAGCCTCACTGCATCGGGTGTGGTGTGTGTGCTTGGTATCACCTCCGAACCAATTCTGTTTTCAACCGTGCCGATAAGGCCACATTTGAAACCCAGTCTGGTAAAAAGTTGCCAGAGCAGCGTCACCGTGGTTGTTTTCCCGTTTGTACCGGTTACCCCTACCAGATTCAGAGATGAAGATGGATTGCCGAAATATTCGGAAGCCATGATACCTAGGGTTTCGGCAGAGTCGGAAACATACACAGCGGTGACACCCGGTGGTACGTTGGGGAGCGACTCGGCCACTATGGCGGAAGCACCGTTAGAGACAGCCTTTTCAATGAACTCATGTCCGTCGGTCGAGACGCCGCGAACAGCCACGAACACATCGCCGGGCTGCACAGCGCGCGAATCGAAACGGATTCGCTGTATTTCGACATCGGGGTTGCCCTGAAGAGCCACCACCGTCACATGTCTGATTAATTCGCTGAGCGTCATTTTGACAAACGTTTTGATTATTCCAGATAAAGAATGCAGGTAGATCCCCGGGCAACAGTGCCCGGTTCGAGACTCTGACGTCTCACCTTGCCTACACCCACCACCTTGACTTTACAATTTCTGTTTTCGAGCAGATAAAGGGCATCTTTCAGTCCCATTCCTACTACCGACGGTACGCTGCTGTTGCTGATACTGCGCTTTTCCAGTTTTACTGAATCGTTCGCTGCAATCAGCACCGACCAGTCGCTGCTGTTTTCACCCGGGTATTTGTAATTCAATCCGAGCCACTCGAGTGCCTTTTTCAGGTCGTTCATGGTTCCCGCATCGCCATTGGGCATCAGTGAGGCCTGAAGACTCTTGCGTTTCCCGGCATTGACCGGCGTTTGTAGTTCGGCTTTCATGGCATAACAGCGTTCGGCTATTGCCTTGAAAACCGGAGCGGCCACTTCGGCGCCGTGATAACCGCCAAGCTGTGGTTCGCTGATTACCACGATACAGGAGTAAACAGGATTGTCTGCGGGGAAAAAACCGCAGAAAGCAGCCTGGTGTCCGATTCCGTCGCTTGTCTGAAAGTGATGATAATTCAGCTGGGTAGTTCCTGTTTTCCCGGCCATGGAAAAGTGCTCGGATCTGATTCCTGATGCTGTTCCGGACTGTACCACCTCCTTCAGCAGTTCCTTTGCCTTCCTTATAGTGGTTTCAGATGCGATGCTTCGGCTTATTACTTTGGGTTGAAACTCTTTGATCACTTCACCGTAGCGCTCCGTGCGCTGAACCAGCCAGGGCTTCATCATGCGTCCGTTATTGGCTACAGCGTTATAAAACGCGAGCATTTGCAGGGGCGTGATGAGCAGTTCATAGCCTATACTCATCCAGGGCAGTGTTGTGCCCGACCATTTCTCCTTGCGGGGGTCCTTGATGAGTGGTGGTTCTTCTCCGCCTATTTCTATTTCTGTCACTTTGTCGAGTCCGAATTTCACGAGTTGATCGTAAAAAGCGGAGGGGTTTGCCCCGAACGCCTGCTCGACAAGCGTGGCAGTACCCACGTTGCTCGACTGGGCGAACACCTGTTTCACCGTCATAAAATCGAGACCGTGCTGGTGTGCATCTTCCAGTTCCTCCCCGTGGAAATTTTTCTTTCCCCGGTACACCGGCACGCTGGCTTCAAGTGCGGGCAACTTTCCGTCCTCCATCATAGCCATGAAGGATGCCAGTTTGAACATCGAGCCCGGCTCCACTTTCTCGCCCACGGCATAATTATACGTCTCCCACCATCCTTCTCCGGTTCTGCCGATATTGGCGATAGCCCTGATTTTCCCTGTTTTCACTTCCATGACAATAGCGCAACCGTGGTCTGCGTTATGTATCTGACAGGCTTTCAGCAGACTGTTTTCGGCCACGTCCTGAATGTTGATATCCAGCGTGGTGACGATATCATCACCGGCCTCCGGTTCAATTTCTGCCAGATCACTGACGGGCAGATAAACATCCCCCGAGACCCTGATAACCAGCTGTTTCCCTTCCTTTCCTTCCAGTACACCATTGAAAGCACCCTCCAGACCGACTGGCATGGCCCCTTCGCGCGTGTAGCCTATGGTGCGTTGCGCGAGCAGGCGGAAAGGCCGTTCACGCCGGTTGGTCTGTTCGAGAATAAATCCTGCCTTGCGCCCCTCGCGGAAAATGGGGAATTTTTTGATCTGCATGGCCTTGGCATACGGCAATTCCTTTGCTATCAGCACATAACGGGCCTTCGAATCGGGCGTTCTCAGTTCCCGGAGCCAGCTGGCATAGGCACCCGGCGACTTCTGCCGGTCCACATAAGTTGAAAGCAGCCAGCCCAGACTATCCACCGCCTGATCGTTGAAAATCCTGTCGGTAAGTCCCTCTGCTTTCGGATCGAAATGAATGTCAAAGAACGGCAGCGAGGTAGCCAGCAGCGAGCCATCGTCAGCCAGAATATTGCCCCGCTGAGAGGGGGCATCTATCCATTTGACGTACAGACTGTCGGCCTTGGCCTCCCATTTGGCTGCATCCCGTACGCTGATCTGAAACAGCCTCAGAAATATGGCAAACGTCACCACCACCAGGCCGAAGGCGACCAGGTAAGCACGGACGAGTACCTCATTTTTGATATTCAGCATACGATTAATCAGGTTTAACTTCAATAACCTTTACTCCCGACGGGGCCAGATCCAGTCCCGCCGATTCAAGGCTTACATCAATCTGGCTCTGCATGGATTTGTACATCGTTTCACTTTTGATGGCGGTGTACTCCCACTTGAGCTCCTTCATTTGCTTCTGCAGCGATTGAATACGCCTTACCCCTTTCTCTGCGTAATGGGCATTGGCGATATAGATAATAACCAGGAAGCCCAGAAACAGCAGAAACTGGAAATTGCCAAACACCAGGTTCGTGGTATGTTGGCTCAGGTTCAGTGCGTTCAGTATTTTGTTGGCCATTTCCTGCTTGTTATTGTTTTACTGCCACACGGAGCCTTGAACTTCTGGCCCGTGCGTTTCTTTTCAGTTCCT
>JBEGNB010000259.1:0-5708 GCA_041182785.1 Bacteroidota bacterium | reverse complement strand
AAATCTCCCCCCGCAGAAATCAGGGTGTTATATATGTCCTCTTTGTTGGTTGCCGGACTAATTGGTGTCCAGTTTTCTCCCAGATTTTCGGACCGGTACATACCCGTGGATGTGACGGTATAAATATTGTTGTCCAATACAACCATGTTATAGATGGCTCCCGGCGGTTTTACCCCCACGGCTTTCCAGGTAAGTCCATTGTCTGGCGACAGGTATAACCCTCTTTCGCGCATACCCCTGACGGCTGGATCCTGCTCAATCAATCCAATCAGGCCCTCCCTGACAGAATAAATCTGCCGGGCTTCCCGGTCGCCGGTCAGTGTTCTTTCCCATGTTTTACCATCGTCGGCTGACCGGAAAATACCTGCGATGCTGCCTGCTATAATTACACCATTGTGTTGCATGAAACTGATAATACGCAAACCCTTGCAAACCTGTGTCCAGCTTTGGCCACGGTTGTCGGACCGGTAAACGCCGCTTTCACAACCAGCCAGCAGGGAGCCCTCCGGTGTTTCTGTTACTGCATTCACCAGCGGGTCGGGCAGGTGGTGATGCATGGGAGCCCACAACCCCGTCCCGGGAAGTTCCTGAAAAATTCCATTCATGAATGAAACCAGGTATTGGCCTTCCTTGCCGGCAGCAAAACCGCCCAATTCCCGGGCGTCGAGCGGTACTTTTTCCCAGATTACCTCTGAAACATACCGGGTACCCCGATAGAGTCCGTCAGTTGCTCCAAGCCACAACTCACCTTCATGAATGCTGAGACTGTTGGGCCTGAGACTGTCGTGGAGCCCTGTACTGATATCTTCCCAGGTATTGCCTCCGTCAGGGGAGTGGTAAATGATGCCCTGATTGAGACTGGCATTGTCCTTGTTTGTTATGGAAGATTCGTGCTGGCAGGCGATTCCCGAACTGAACAGCATAAAGAGAACGAACAGGCGTATTTCCATGAGTAGTTGTATTTGATGAAAGATGTGGGCAAAGGTGCGCAATAATCCGTCCGGCACTGTTTTTCACTGGTAAAATGATGTAATGGAATTGTAAAAGATGGGAATAATTCCCCGGAATTACATCCTGAACATTGAAATGTACCGGAAAATGGATTTTCTTCTTCGTTTCTTTGCATACCATTCAAACCAGCAGAACCTGAAAAGTACTGAAGTGCTTTTTTCAGCAGGTCTATACAAACCACCCATTGTATGCCATTTAATTTTCAGAATATTGCACTCTCGCTTTCCGGTGGCGGATACCGGGCTGCAGCCTTTCACCTGGGTTGCATGGCCTGTCTGCATGAAACGCAGCACGAAGGAGAGCCGCTCTTGAACCGGCTTGCCATTTTGTCGTCCATTTCAGGTGGAACCATCACAGGGGTTGTGTATGCGCATACGCTCGCGCAGGGTGGATCGTTTCAGGATTTTTTCAACAAGATGTATGAATTCCTGAAAAAAGACACACTGCTCACCAATGCACTGAGCAAGCTGAATAATCCGGATGCCTGGAGGGATCGTCCGCTGAAACAAAGAAATCTGATCAATGCCTTTGCACTGGTATATGACGAGGAGTTTTTTCACGGAGCGACCCTCGGAACCTTGCTGGAGGCGCGGTCAAGACTGCCTGAATTTGCATTCAACGCCACGGATGTAGAGCACAGCAAGATGTTTCGCTTTGCTGTCAGTGCCAACGCGGTGATTGGTCATAGTCAGTCAAGACTCACTACGGAGGCAGCCCGTGAAATTCGCCTGGCAGATATTGTGGCTGCGTCCAGCTGTTTCCCGGGTGGTTTTGAGCCGCTGCTCATGCCTGGTGATTTTGCGGCTTCTGCAGACAGTGCGCTCTCCTCTCTTTGGGAAAAACGGCGCCCTGTCCGGCTCATGGATGGCGGAATCACAGACAATCAGGGTATAGACAGTGTGAAACTGTTTGAGCGCCGTATGAGTAAAGAGGGGAAAGTTCCCTATATCGGAGCATTCATTGTTTCTGATGCCAGTCGTAAGGAAATAGCGGGTTTGGCTGATGAAGATACAGGAAAAACATCTTTTTTCCTGCAGTGGTCTTTGCGTCAGTATCAGGTATTGGCAGCCGTGCTGGCGGTAGTTGCGCTGGTGATATTGGTGGCCTCCGGTGAAAAGGTACTGATAATACCGGCGTCCATGGTGCTCTCGATATGTCTGCTTTGTCTGGGAGCGAGTTACTTGATGGCCCGCAAGTTTGTCTCTGCGGTAAAGGGAATTGTTTCACAGGAGTCTCCCGGTTACCTGAGCGATTTTGAGATACTCCAGACCGTTCCACTGAAATACGTTTTACTCCAGTTGAATGCACGTTTGTCGTCGCTCGGCCGGTTAGGCGATGTTTTCCTGAGTCGTATCAGAGACATGAATTACAAATCACTCTTTGGCGACAGTTACTGGAGAGATCGTGTGATTACCTGTTATATCTATCACTTGCTCGGCAAACCTTCCGGTGTACAGCAGTCGGTCGAACTGGCTAACCGGATGGATACCACCCTTTGGTTTTCGGCCGGGCAGAAGCAGCCGGGCGCACTCATGCTCGATGCCCTGGTTGAAGCGGGAAGAGCCACCATGTACCACCAGTTAAGAGAAAAGATGGCAGGGGGTATTCAGGAGCCTGACCTTATAAGTCCATAAAAATGTAGTTTAAGCACGTTTTTAAGTTTGAAAAAATGTAAATTTTTACATTTTTTCAAACTTAACTGTCATCTTTGTGTCTTCGAAAGATGTCAAGCATGCAAAGAGACGCATACCGGAAGTTACTGGAATGGAAAAAACAGCCTGTCAGAAAACCACTGATTATACAGGGCGCGCGGCAGGTGGGTAAAACATGGCTCATGAAGGAATTCGGTCACAACGAATTCCGGCAGACGGCCTATTTCAATTTTGAGAGTACAAGAGAGTTACACGATATATTCAGGCGGGGTTATGATCCCGGGAAAATACTGTCCGCACTGAATATTTTGGCAGGTTTTGTCATAAATCCTGCTGAAACCCTGATAATTTTTGATGAAATTCAGGCCTGCCCGGAGGCTATTACGTCGCTGAAATACTTTCAGGAAGAGGGAGCTGACTATTATATTTTCGGTGCGGGATCATTATTGGGCGTATCTATTCATCAGGGTGTCTCATTTCCGGTTGGTAAAGTGGATTTCATGACGCTTCATCCCCTGAATTTCCATGAATTTCTGCTTGCCATGGGAGAAAAGGAGCTCTTGCATACCTTGCAGGCCAACGATACACAACTGATTGATCTTTTTGCTTCCAGATATACCGAGTTGCTGAAGCAGTATTACTTCATTGGAGGGATGCCGGAGGCGGTGAAAAGTTTTTCAGCTGATCTTGACTACAGACGGGTCAGGGCGTTGCAGGAGAATATTCTGCTCGCTTACGAAAATGATTTTTCCAAACATGCTCCTGTTTCCCAACTGCCCAGAATAAGGCTGATTTGGCAGTCGGTAATCGGCCAACTGGCAAAGGAGAACTCCAAGTTTATTTACAGTCTTTTGCGTAACGGGGCTCGTGCCAAAGAATTTGAGCTGGCTATAGAGTGGCTCAAGGATGCAGGGCTGATCCAGAAAGTGACCCGTATAAGCAAGCCGGGTATTCCGATCAGTGCTTATGCCGACTGGTCTGATTTCAAGATCTACCTGAATGATGTCGGGTTGCTCTGCGCCATGGGTGGAATTACACCCGAAATCCTGCTCCGAGGCAACCAGATGTTTACAGAGTTCAGGGGAGTGATAACCGAACAGTTTGTTTTGCAGCAACTGACAAGCCAGAAACAGCAGGCTTTTTACTGGACGCCTGATTCAGGCGAATCCGAAATTGATTTTGTCATTCAGAAAGATGGGCTGGCTATACCCGTTGAAGTCAAGTCGGCTGTGAACGTCCGGTCCCGCAGCCTCCGGGTGTATTACGACAAATACAAGCCTGAAGTATGTATCAGAACATCACTGGCTGGTTACGAGAGTCAGGACTGGATGCGCAATATTCCTTTGTATGGAATTCTTGGGTGGGTGCAGTAAAGTTCCCTGCATATACGTTCATATAACAAACACGCCGGCCGCTTGCAGGATGCTTTGCGGCCGGCGTGGGCAAAAATCGCCGGCTTTCTACACCTTCCCTGAGACAAACGGCAGTCGGCATACCACCGCCTCCAGCTTTTTACTGCCGGCAACAATCATAATCTTCGTACCGGGTTCGGCGAACTTCGCTTTCACATAACCCATACCAATCGGTTTGTCGAGGGTAGGGGAGTGGGTACCTGAGGTAACTACGCCAATGACAGCGCCGCGCCGGCTTTCAATTATATAATCGTGGCGGGGCACACGGCGCTCATTATCGAGGGTGAATGCCACCAGTTTGCGTTTGACTCCATCCGCTTTTTGCTTCACGAATTTGGCTTTGGAAGGGAAATCTGCTTCCTTGTTCAGCTTGGTGATCCATCCGAGACCGGCTTCCAGCGGACTGGTTTTATCATTGATATCGTTGCCGTAGAGGCAGTATCCCATCTCCAGGCGCAGGGTATCGCGCGCGCCCAGGCCTGCGGGCTTGATACCGAATTTCTCGCCGGCTTTGAACACCTTATCCCATATTTTGGCGATATCGCGGTTTTTGGCGTAAATTTCGAAGCCTCCGGCACCGGTATAGCCTGTTGCTGATACAATCACGTTTTGACAGCCTGCGAATTTACCTCTGCGGAAGTTGTAATATTTGATGGAACCCAGGTCAATGTCAGTCAGTTTTTTCAGTGCCTCAACGGCTTTGGGACCTTGTACAGCTATAAGTCCTGTCTTGGACGAAATATTCTGCATTTTAACTTCAAATCCGCGGGAAATACGTTTGAGCCAGCGCCAGTCCTTGATTTCGTTACTGGCATTTACTACGAGCATGTACGACTCTTCGCCGTCCACGGTCATTTCGGCGGAATCATCGAGGCGATAAACGAGCAGGTCATCCACAATTCCTCCTTTTTTGTTGGGCATGCAGGAGTACTGTATCTCCCCGGGCTTCAGTTTGCTCACATCATTTGAAGTGGCTGCCTGCAGAAATGCAGTCGCCTGTTTTCCGCGTACAATGAATTCACCCATGTGGCTCACATCGAACACACCAACAGCCTGTCTGACTGCATGGTGCTCTTCGCTGATGGTAGAGTAGGAGATAGGCATATTATAGCCTGCGAATTCGGCCATTTTCGCACCAAGTGCGGTGTGTTTTTCGGTGAGTGGTGTATTTTTCATGGTGAAGTCAGAATTTTAAAATGAGGACAATTCCCTAGTCTTTCTTGTTGCCCGTTGATTTGGCAGGGCGCGTCTGTATGGTGGTTGGCGCCGGCTTGGAACGTCCGTAAGTGGTTGTTTTTGTATTGGCCGGTGGCGTTGGCGGTGTTGCCGGCTGAATGTTCATTTCGGGTGTACGCTCGATATTCACTTCGCCTGGTTCCAGTCCGAGGCGGCGGCGAAGATCCTGGGGAATAGCTTCTTTGGGGAGTGTAAACGAAATGGAATTGAGGCGGAGGTATGCATCGGATACATATACATACCCTTTGTTTTCTGAAATTTCACCCCAGGAGTTCTTGGTGATGAAGAAAAGTCCCGAATTTTTCTCATCCAGCACACCCACGATATGCATCAGGTGATCATCCGTTGTTTCCTGTCTGTCAAACAGTTGCTGGCGGTACTCCTGATTGACGGTTAC
>JBEGNB010000258.1:0-7745 GCA_041182785.1 Bacteroidota bacterium | reverse complement strand
CGGCGTGTGCTGATACGGCAACAGTAGTCGTTGAAGTTAGTAAACCGCCAACTATTGAAGGTATTTCAGTGGATGCTCCCGCCTGTGCGGACGGTGTTTCAGATGCTTGTCTGATACCTGTTATTTCCGGGGGAACCATGCCATTCACTTATATATGGTCCAGGCAGGGCAGCCCGATTGCGAGCAGTCTGAGTCTGTGCTTCCCCGATGTCACCGCTTCTTCCAATGGACCATATACCTTTGTGGTGAAGGATGCGCGCGGGTGCCCGTCGCCGGCCGGATCAGTGACACTGAGTGTACAGTCGCAGGTAGTCACACCTGTGCTTCAGATTTCACCCAATCCCGTATGCGCGGGTGGGGAGGTCACGGTGCGGGTAACCAATTCCGGCAGCTACAATGCCAATTCCGAGTTCAGGTGGCTGTTACCTTCTGGTGATACAATTGTCACATCCGTACCTCAGTTGATACTTCAGAGTGTTACGGCTGCGCATGCCGGTAGCTACCGGGTTCAGGTAGTGGAAGGTGTTTGTCGCTCGGTGAACTCCAATACGGAGACGCTGGAAGTTAATCCGGTACCGGCACCACCGGTACTCACGAGTAACCAGCCCGTTTGCGAGGGCGGATCACTGCAGCTTGTTGCCACCTTCATATCCGGCGCACAGTATTTCTGGGGTGGCCCCAACGGTTTTCAGAGTTTTATTTTCAATCCGGTCAGAACATCCGTGAAGCCGGCCGACTCGGGCGAGTACTACGCCTATATATCATTAAACGGTTGTCAGTCAGATACTACCACACTCCAGGTTTCTGTTACAGCACTCCCGCTGCAGCCTCTGATTGTCAACAATGGCCCTGTGGCAGTATGTCTTGAACAAGTACCATTGGAGGGCTCACTGGCGGTCAGTCTGGCCACACAGACTCCGGGGGCACTGTACACCTGGCTGAATCCCGCGGGCGACACCCTGGCCGGGCCCTCTTCTGCAACGGTACTCAACTTTGCGTCACTTCCGGCTGGCAGTATAACCCCCGGTGCCAATCAGTTCCGCGTTATTGCGTGGAAATCAGGAGGAATACCGGGTTTCGGCTGCAGTTCCGCTGTTTCAGTGCCAATTTCTGTTCAGTTTGATACCATTCCCAACAACTTTGCCAGCGTTGCTGCGGATCATCCGGCCTGTGCAGCAGCTGCTGTGACGCTGGTGGCCACACCTCCAAGCGGAGGAATAACCGGCAAGTGGCGACAGTTGTCGGGCCCGGCGGTATCCGTGGTAAACAGCGATTCACCCAATGCGCAGTTTGCCGGAACGGCCGGCAATACCTATCAGTTTATATGGTCGCTTAGCAGCGGAGGGTGCCGCGATTTCAGTCAGGATACCCTTACCATCGTCGTGTCGCCACCTGAAACTGCCAATGCCGGACCGGATTTGTTCACCTGCGACGGACAGGATGTGGAATTAAAAGCTATTCAGGGACAATTCTCTCAGGGAACGTGGAGCCAGCTTGGACAATCCGGCGTTAGCATCACGGATCCTGATGAACCCCAAACGCCGCTGTCAGGACTGAATCCGGCCAACCGTTACTTCTTCACCTGGACACTGGAAGATATCGGTTGCGGCGCGGCATCCGACCAGGTGATGGTGGATTATTACAGCGTCAAACCTACCATAACAGGCGACGAGTTTGTTTGCACCGGACAAAACCAGACGAATATATCCGCCTCCGCGATACAGTCGTGGGAACAGGGAGTATGGGGCAGCGAGACCGGCAACCTCGTTTTCAGCCCGCCGATGGCCAGTTCTACCACCGTCTCTGGTCTGGTACCCGGTAAAAACGTGATTTACTGGACGATAAACAATGGAATATGCGGCAATAACTCCCGCGACACCTTTACCATATATTACGAAATCTTCCCTCAGGCCAATCCCGATGAAGTAGAGGTGGATTTCGGCACAGAGGCGCTGTTCTCCGTACTCGGCAACGACATACTGCCTACGGACCCGCCCGATTTGCTGATTACCATACAGCCGCTGAACGGTATAGTGACACAGGGTACAGCACCTGGCTCATTCATTTACCGTCCGAACTCAGGCTTTACCGGTGAGGATCAGCTCACCTATAAGATCTGCAATATCAACTGTGCCAACGCGTGCAGTTCCACCACCGTAAGATTCAGGGTAGCCCAGCCGGAAAAGTGTAAAATTCCGACTATTATTACACCCAACGAAGACGGGAAGAACGACGAATTCATACTCGGTGAAGAGTGCTACATCAACGGAGAAGGAGAAGACAACATTATCTCTGTCAGTATATTCAATCAATGGGGTGATGAAGTATTTCACAGCGACAGCTACCCGCGTCCGCTGGAAAGCGGTCACTGGGATGGTTCCTACAACGGCAAAAAACTGCCGCCGGGCACCTATTTCTACCTGATTCAGTTTAATCAGCAAAAACCGGTTTCCGGTTTTATCCTGTTGCAACCATAATACCCGGCCGATGTTGAACAAAATTATACTCGCCCTTCTGTTGTTTGTGCCTTACTGTGTCAATGCACAGCAAGAACAGATGTACACGCAGTTTGCGCTGAACAAGTTGCCTTATAATCCGGGATATGCGGGCAGTTTTGCCTCACCCACACTCACCGCCGTATTCAGAAAACAGTGGACGGGCGTCGAGGGTGCACCCGATGCGCAGGTAGTGAGTTATCATCAGCCCACGTACAACAACCAGCTTGGTATCGGAGGCAGTATCAGCAGGCAGAGCATTGGCATCTCCAATACCCTGACCCTTGATATGGCCTTCGCCTATAAAATCCGGATGAAGAGAGGTGTTCTTGGAGTGGGTATGCAGGCCAGTGTCAGGAACTTCCGGCAAAACTGGTCGGACCCACGTATATATGCCATAGATCAGAATGACCTTTCTGTTCCGGTGGAACCGCGGAGCAAGTTCATGCCCAATTTTGGTACGGGTTTGTACTATACGGCGTACAAAGACAAATGGTATGCCGGCATTTCGCTGCCGCGCATGATCAGAAACAATATTGACTTTTCGGAATTCGGCAACGTTTTTTCCAGGGAGGTACATCATGTTAATGCCATGGGAGGATTTTCTTCCAAAGTGAATGATGAAATGACCGTTACAACCCAGGCACTCTTCCGGTATGCCGTGGGTGCTCCGTTCGATTTTGAGCTGAACTCATCCGTCCTGTTGAGAAAAAAATTCTATGGCGGGCTCACATATCGCGCAGGCGGGAACACCAAAGGGGCGGGAGAAAGCGTTGATGCATTATTCGGCATGCAGGTGAACGCAAATCTGTTTTTTTGCGTTTCATACGATATAGGCATATCGCGCCTGCGGAAAGCCAGCAACGGAACAGTTGAGCTTACTGCCAGATGGTGGTTCTCGCCTCCCGACGATGTTGACAGCGGAAAAATAGATTCGGGCAGGCCGTTTTGATCGAACGTCAGAAAAACAACTCAAAACATGATTCGCAAGATACTACTCCCGCTTTTGATTCTGTGTGCCACGCTGGTGGCGGCCCAGTCCACGTCAAAGAGTAAATCCAAGGAAAGATTTCGCGAAAAGGATGATCGCCGTTTCCCTGTCCGGGTGGAAAACCTGAATACCATTAACCTTCCAGGAACGGATTATGCTCCGGCGTTTTACGACAACGGAATCATATTTGTCTCGGCACGGGCAAAACGCGGACCCAAGGACGAGTCCACTGGTGAACCTTTCCTGGATCACTACCTATCCACGTTTGACGCATTGGGCAAACTGATTCCTCCGCAGAAGCTTGAATTCAACATCCTGAAAAAATCGGACTTCAACGAGGGCTCCGTTTGTGTGAGCCGCGACTACCAGACAGCCTATATTTCCAGAAACAATAACATTGACGGTGTGATCAAGGCCGGCAAAGATGGCCGCTCGACACAGAAAATCTACGAAGTGCAGTACGGATTCCCCGACTGGACTCGTCCGGTGGAACTGCCTTTTAACAGCGACGATTACTCCTGCCTGAACCCCAGCCTGAGTCTGGACGGCAAATGGCTTTACTTCGCCTCCGACATGCCCAGCGGCTACGGCGGCTACGACATATATGTGGTGGAAAGAATGGAAGAAGGGTGGGGTACACCCAGAAACCTGGGCTCGCTGGTAAATACGGAAAAACAGGAGATGTTCCCTTTTATCAGCTTCTCCAACACACTCTTTTTCTCCTCCAACGGCCACGAGAAAAATCTGGGCGGAATGGATATCTATTACGTCAATAATCCGCTTGAAGAAGATTTGGAAGCCCAGGTTGTAAATATGGGTGAACCATTCAACTCAAAATACAACGACCACAGTTTCATCGTGGATGATTCCGGGAACAGCGGTTATTTCGCCAGCGACAGACCTGAAACGGGGTACGGGAAAGATGATATATACCAGTTTTTTGCATCCAGCGGCATAGAAGGTACGGGTAAACCGGCTGTGAATGCGGCCAAAATCAATGTGATTGACAAAAAAACCGGAGAGCCCGTCAAGGGTGCCGAGATCAGGATACTTCAGCCTGCCGATAATGGCTTCAGTGATATGGTGAGCAGCGACTTTTATTCGCTGGATCTGGTGCCGAGACAGGATAATCCGGAATCATTTACCCTCTCTCTGGTCAGGAAAAGCGCTTCAGAGATGGGTAACCCTGATTTACTCACCAACGTAGCTGGTGAAGCGCTCACAGAGTTCACCCGTTACAAGCAGTATCTGGTAATTGTGAGTGCAGAGGGGTATGCCCCAAAGGAGCAGTTCCTTTTTGTTGATACAGAAGAAGAACTTGATATCAATTTCAAGTTGGCTGAAAAACCGCCATGCCTGAGAGCTGGCGGTATCGTACTGACTACCGAGTTCGGAACCCGTATAGCCAATGCCACGGTCAAGTTCGTACACCGGGAGACGTTCCACTCGGAAACAGTAAGAACAACCTGGAGCGGTGAATTCGACGCTTGTCTGTCGGATCCCGGCGATTACATTGTATATGTTGAACGCGCCGGATTCCAGGCTGAAAATTACAGGTTAACCATAGGGGAGGGTGGAGATCGCGCATTTCAGGAAATACGTTTAAGCCCGGTAGAAGCTGCTGCCAGTGCAGAAGCAGAAATGCCGCTTGCCAACGGCCTGAGCGAGGGATCGGTTCTTGTGCTCGACAGAGTCTTCTACGAGTATAACAAGACTACCCTGAACCAGAGCGCCATACGTTATCTCGATGCGTTGCTTGAGGTTATGAACCGCTATCCGAATATGGAAATATCGTTGCTTGCGCATACAGACACGCGTGGTGATGCAGACCTGAACATGATTCTTACAGAGGAGCGTGCCAAGAATGCGCGTATATATCTGGTGTACAAGGGTATAGACGAGAACAGAATCCTTGCCAGTGGACTGGGTGAAACCCAGCCCAGAAATCGGTGTAAAGAGGGTGTTGAATGTTCAGATGAAGAGCATCAGCAAAATAATCGCCTTGAAATAGTAGTAAGAAAACTTGAATGAGGCATATACCCCGGATATTCAGAACGCTTCTGCTGCTTGCTTTTCCCGTGTTGATACACGCAGGAGTCATCAGCGACGACCTGCGCACAGCGGGAGATGGCCCCTATGTCTTTTATCAGGGTGAACGGGTGGTAGTCAAGTATATCGTACCGCGCGACTCTGGACTGAAGGTCGTGACCCAGCAGTTTCCGAACAGGGAATCGGTGGTGCTCACCTGTTCGGTTCCCGAAACCGGCGATCGCTTCTCTTTCCCGCTGATATCCTCAATAGAACTCCCGCCAACGAGGTATGAGCGTCCGGAACGGGCACTGGTACTGTCTGATATCGAAGGAAATTTCAGGGCTTTAAAAACCATGCTGTATGGAGCCGGGGTAATTGACAGGCAGTTAAACTGGAGTTATGGTAACGGAAGCCTGATACTCACCGGCGATTTTTTCGACAGAGGGCTCCGCGTAACAGAATGTTTGTGGCTTATATACAAACTGGAAAATGAGGCCCGAGCTGCAGGCGGGAGTGTTCACTTTCTGCTCGGCAATCATGAGGTGATGAACCTGAGCGGAGAGTCCACGTACGTCAGGAGCAAATACGTTGAGAATGCCCGGCTAATGGAACAGAATTACGGCGACTGTTTTGGAGCTGGTTCCGAGTTGGGGCGGTGGTTGCGTTCAAAAAATGCCATTGAGATAATAGGAGAGGACGTTTATTGTCACGGAGGTATCAGTCCGGAAATAATGCGCACTGGTCTTTCACCGGAGCAGATAAATCAGATCTCGCGCACTCATTACGGGTTACAGGAGCATGAAATACATGAGCCGGAGGCTCGTGCGATATTCAACAGGAAAACTGGCGTATTCTGGTACCGTGGTATGGCAAAAAGACAGCTGGACTCCGATACAGTGGGCGAGATACTCGGTTATATTGGTGCAAAGCGAATAATTATAGGACACACCCTCCAAAAAGATGTAACTGCTTCCTTTGGTGGACGTATAATCTGCATTGATCTGTTTCACGAGGAAAACATGCGACTGGGTCTGGTGAAGACACTGTTAATCGAGCGGGGGGAATACTTCATCCTGGACAGCAGGGGAGAGCGGCATCCCATCTATGTTACCGGACACAACTGATTCCCTGTTACTTCCCATACTCAACCGGTATAAAAAGATATTACCCTTTTAATGCTGGAATATTCGCGGGAGAAAAATAACCATTCCAGTAGCTACAGCTCCCAAAACAGTCAGTAAAACGGCAGCAGCTGCCACATCTTTGACTTTGCCGGCCAGCGGGTGAAACTCGGGGGAAACCAGATCAGTGAGCCATTCCACCGCTGTGTTCATGGCTTCCATACCTGTTACGAGCGATATGCAGAGAATAACGGCCAGCCATTCTGACGGGGAAATGTGATACAGGAAGCCTGCAGTGACTACTGCCAAAGCGACAACGAGGTGAATTCGGGCGTTCGCCTGAGAGGAGAAAAGGAGTTTTAAACCATTGATGGCATAGCTGAAACTCTTAATCCTCTTTTGTAAATCCATAGTTTTGAAAATCGAATTCAGCGGTTATACCCTGAGAGCCAAAAGAAACACAGCGGTGCTGCAGCGACTGACAAGGTATTTTTCCTGCACTGGCGGTATCGGCCATTTCATGGTTATGGAATGCGATGATGGCACAACATAACAGACTGGTGTACATCAGGCGCTTTAAATCGAACATGTGGGCGCAAAGCCCGAGTGACAAGTATCCGAACATCACCAAGAGCGCGTTATTGCTCCACAAACACTGAATAAAATGAAAGGGAGGACGCACACAGACGAGTGCACCGGAGACTAACAGAAATGACGAGGCGAGCCGAACGGGTCGGCTATTAAAGGTATTAACTATCCACATGGTGCAAAGATATTGTATAGAAGGCAGTTTTTTTTGCTAAAAATGCTCCCAAAGTGATTTTTTTCAACAAAACCGACCTTTTTTTCTGTCAGTTGATAATTGTTGATAAAAGAAACTTGCTCGTAATAATAATAGTGTTATCTTTGCGCTCCCGTTGGAAAGTCACTGTATTTTTTGATTTTTCTGATGAACTGGAGAGTTGTCCGAGTGGTCGAAGGAGCACGCCTGGAAAGTGTGTATACCCCAAAAGGGTATCCAGGGTTCGAATCCCTGACTCTCCGCTACAAAATAGCGAAAAAACTATCAAATGCGTGTAAATCAGTGATTTACACGCATTTTTTTTT
>JBEGNB010000257.1:0-15288 GCA_041182785.1 Bacteroidota bacterium | reverse complement strand
CAATTATTTTATTTTAAAACAATTGTTTTTACACAAGATTGACTGCCATTCTTCCTTTTTCATGAATTTGTACGTCAATATTGTCGAGCATGGTAGTTGCGAGCGACATGCCGACATAGTCAGCTTTGATGGGGAAAGACTTGTGGGTGCGGTCAACCAGTACGGCCACTTCCACCTTAGCCGGAATAACGCTGAGCAGGGGTTGTACGGCGTAGAAGATGGTTCGGCCGGTATTGGCCACGTCATCAACGATGATGACGGGTTTCTCGCGCAGTGCTTCGGCTGGCAGCTCGATGTACGGGTCGTACTCGACCGGGTTTGCCGGATTGAGCCTGATTCTGGTCAGTGCGATATCTGTATCGGCGGGTGCGATAGATTTCAGTTCGTTCACGATCAGCTGGGCAAATTCATAACCATTGTTGTTAAGTCCGGCGAGAATAATTGCCGGTGCGCCGAAGTTTCGTTCTAGAATTTCAATGGCAATTCTTCTGATTTTCTGTCGTATTTGTCGGTCGTCGAGTATCTGCATAATCCAATCGGGCTTGTGACCTGCAAAAGTAATAGCAGTAACCGATTTTTGCGGGTAAAATTGCCTTTTCCGACTGTTTGATACTGCTATATGTACCTGAACATGCCTTAAACAGTCAATCTAACATATTTCTAATAACTTTCAGTCTGAAAATACGGACATTCGCAGCACCCGGGAAGCCATATCCTTCGAGCTCATGAACAAGTCTGTACTCCGGATGATTGCCAGTGGCATTATCCTTTTCACCTGCCTGCAGTCGGCACTGTCCCAGAAATCTATCGCCCGTCAGTGGAATGAAATACTGATTCAGAGTATCAGGGAGGACTTCGCCCGTCCGCCCGTACACGCGCGCAACCTGTTTCATCTTTCCGTACTCATGTACGACATGTGGGCGGTTTACGACACTACGGGACAATCTGAGACCTATTTTCTCGGTAAAACGGTGGGAAATTATACCTGCCCCTTCAATGGTGTTCCTGTGCCGGCAGACATAGATGCTGCGCGCAAACAGGCAATCAGTTATGCGGCTTACCGACTGCTGACACAGCGTTTTCAGGACTCTCCGAGAGCATTTACCACGATTACCCGGCTCTATGATTTCATGACACAACTGGGGTATCCGACCAATTTCAACAGTACTGACTACTCCACTGGAAATCCCGCCGCTTTGGGTAACTATATAGCCCTCCGTATGGCCGAGTACAGCAATCAGGATGGTTCCAATGAGCAGGGAAATTATGCCAGCCTTGACTATGTGCCTGCGAATCCTATACTGAATGTGACACAGCCTGGCAATAATACGATGGTCAATCCCAATCGCTGGCAGCCGCTTAATTTGCCGGGTGCCATTGATCAGAACGGGAACCCCATAGCGGGCACACAGGTTTTCCAGAGCCCTGAGTGGGGGCGGGTAATACCTTTTGCGTTGACGGAGAGTGATAAAGATACGTTTGTACGCAATAATATTCCCTGGTACGTGTACCACAATCCCGGGCCGCCACCCTTGCTGAACACCAGCCAAAGTGATGTACAGTCAGAAACTTACAAATGGAATTACGCGCTGGTTTCTGCCTGGAGCTCCCATCTGGATCCCGACGATGGTGTCATGTGGGATATTTCGCCGGCATCTATAGGAAACAATACGGCACCTTATCCGGTGACCCTGGATGAGTATAAACAGTTTTACAACTTCGAGGGAGGCGGAGCGGCCGGAAATGGTCGGCCGGTTAATCCCAAAACGGGATTGCCCTACGAACCCCAGCTTGTACCGCGTGGCGATTATACCCGCGTTTTGGCCCAGTTCTGGGCCGATGGACCTACCTCTGAAACTCCGCCCGGACACTGGTTTTCCATTCTGAACAAAGTCATGGATCATCCTGATTTCAGGAGACAATTTAATGGCAAGGGACAGGTGCTCGAGCCGCTGGAGTATGACGTGAAGGCCTATTTTACGCTGGGTGGAGCATTGCATGATGCGGCTATTACCGCCTGGGGTATTAAAGGCTATTACGATAGCAGTCGTCCTGTAACCAATATCCGGTATATGGCCCGGCTGGGCCAGTCGAGTAATCCATCACTGCCTCGTTATCACCCCGGAGGTGTACCACTCATTCCCGGCTACATAGAACTGGTACAGGCCGGTGATACACTGGCCGGTGTAAACGGAGTCAATATCAACAAAATCAAGCTTTTTACCTGGGAGGGTTTCGGTCCGATCGCCCATCCGGCTACTGATCATGCCGGCGCCGGATGGGTGCTGGCCGAAAACTGGATGCCCTATCAGCGAAAAACGTTCGTGACGCCGCCTTTTGCCGGCTATATCTCGGGGCACTCAACGTATTCGAGAGCTGCTGCCGAAGCACTTACCCTACTCACCGGTGATGAGTATTTTCCGGGCGGAATGGGTGAATTTCATATTGCGGCCAACAGCGGATTTCTGTTTTTTGAGAAAGGACCCAGCGTGGATGTTACACTGCAGTGGGCTACTTATCGCGACGCATCCGACCAGACCAGCCTCTCGAGGATATGGGGTGGCATTCACCCGCCCTTTGACGATATTCCTGGTCGTATTGTGGGGGCCGAATGTGGTATTGATGCCTATCATCTGGCCAAAGAAATATTCTATAACGACGAAGACGGTGACGGGTATCTCGCATTTGAAGACTGCAATGACCATAACCCGGCTATAAACCCCGGTGCAGGAGAGTTGTGCAATGGTATTGACGATGACTGCGACGGAATAGTAGATGACAGTCTGACGGTATTTACCTACTTTGCCGACTCTGACGGTGATGGTTTCGGGAATGCCGATTTGAGCGTGAGCACGTGCGCGGATACGATTCCTGTGGGGTACGTTGTTGCCGGCACCGATTGCTCGGACAGCAATCCGGCTGTTTACCCCGGTGCCGTAGAGCTGTGCGATGGTCTGGACAACGACTGTAACGGTCAAATTGACGACGGTATCATTTATTACACTTATTACTATGATGGAGACGGCGACGGTTTCGGGAATGCCGACGCGAGTGTGAGTACGTGTGCGGATACAATCCCCGCGGGGTATGTTGTTGCCGGCACTGATTGTTTGGACAACGACCCGGCGATTTTCCCCGGTGCCGTAGAGCGGTGCGATGGTATTGACAATGACTGTAACGGTCTGACCGACGACGGTGTCACCCTGACCTACTATTTCCGGGATACAGATGGCGACAGCTTTGGCAATACGGACAGTAACCTCCTGTTTTGTTTGCCAATAGATACTATTCCGGCCGGGTATGTCGGTATATCGGGCGACTGTAACGACGCAGATCCGCTGGTTTATCCCGGGGCGCCCGAGGTATGCGATGGCCTCGACAACGATTGTGACGGCCTGCCCGACGACGGTCTTCCGCTTTACGCCTATTATGCGGATGGCGATGGCGATGGATACGGGGATCCCGTTCAGGGTCTCGAGACCTGTCTGTCCGATGTGCCGCCATCATTCGCTGCCAATAATCTGGACTGCGACGACAGTAACGCGGCGGTGAACCCAGCACAGACTGAACTGGCCGGCGATGGCCTTGACAACGACTGTGACGGAGAAACCGACAATATTTCATCCACCACCGAGGTAGGCAGGTCGGTCCGGGCATACCCCAATCCGGTGTATGACTGGCTGACAGTGGAGTCGGAGCTGGCCGGAACTGTTCAGTATGAAATCACGGATATACACGGCAGGCAGTTGCGTGCGGGCGAGGCTGTATTTGCGGGTGGATCACTTCGGATATCCTTTGCCTCGGAGATGCCGGGTGTTTATCTGCTCCGGTTGCGGGAGCAGGGCAGGATGGCGTTTGTAGTCAGGGTGGTGAAGATGTAACGCCTCCGGAAAACCGAAAAGTATCCATACTTCGGTGATTTGTGTATTCATTAAACGGTGGATACGGTACACCTTTGCAGCGGCTTTCAGTCGGGTACTGTGAGTGTCTGGCAAAAGCGTCTGTTCACCGTTTAATAAATACATCAAAATGAAGAAGATAATTCTGATAACCGGCGCGAGTTCCGGTATGGGTAAAGAAACTGCCAAAGTACTGAGCAGAGACGGGCATACGGTTTACGCCGCAGCACGCAGAATGGATCAGATGAAAGACCTGCAGGAAATGGGTATCACACCACTGCAAATGGATATTACCAGTGAATCCGATGTACAGAAAGTGGTGGATACTATTATCACCAGAGAGGGTAAAATTGATGTTCTGTGGAATAATGCAGGGTACGGACTGTACGGAGCTGTAGAGGATGTTCCCATGGATGAAGCCAGAAGGCAGTTTGAAGTTAATATCTTTGGTTTGGCGCTGCTCACCCAGAAAGTAATACCCTATATGCGTAAGGCACAATCCGGAACAATCATAAACACCTCTTCCATGGGAGGCAAGATTTATATGCCAATGGGTGCCTGGTATCATGCGTCAAAGCATGCACTGGAGGGCTGGAGCGACAGCCTTCGCCTTGATCTGGCACCTTTCAACATACACGTGGTAGTGCTGGAACCCGGCATCATTCAGACGGAATGGGGTGCGGTCATGCTTGACAATATGCTGAAATTTTCAGGGAAAGGTGTCTATGCTGCCATGGCGCACAAGATTACTGGAGCCCTGAAAAAGATGAATGATAACGGACAATACTCCAAACCGGATGTGATAGCCAGTGCCGTCAGGAAAATAATTGCCGCGCCCCGGCCCAAAACACGCTACCGCGTGGGAGAAATGGCTAAACCAATGGTATGGATGCGTGTTTTTCTGGGTGATCGCGCCTTCGACAAAATTATCATGAGCCAGATAAAGTAAAGCCATGGTTGTTTTGAAAAATATCTCGGATCTGAGTGCTCTCTTCCAGCAGGAAAAGCCTCGTCACCCGCTGATTACGGTAATTGATTTTACTGTAACCGACGAAAAACAGCTGGCTGGTTCCAGTATCAGTGCGGGATTCTACTCCGTGATGTTCAAGAACTATTGCTCCAACCGGGTGAAGTACGGCAGGGAATACTACGATTTTCAGGAGGGAAGTCTCCTGTGTGTTGCTCCCGGCCAGGTCATCACACTGGATAACGAATTCGATCATCAGGTAAAAAAAGAGGGTTGGGGTGTTTTTTTTCACCCGGATTTGCTGCGGGGATCTTCCCTGCAGCAAATCAACCGCCAATACCGCTTTTTCTCATATGCTACCAATGAAGCGCTTCACTTGTCGGACAAGGAAAAAAGCAATTTACGCGACTGTGTGGCCCGACTGCGCAGTGAAATAGCGGAAAACACCGATAACCACAGTCAGACACTCATTGTGTCCAATCTGGAGTTGCTGCTGAACTATTGCCGACGCTACTACGACCGGCAGTTTATTACCAGAAAAAGTGCGAACAGCAGTTTGCTGGCCCAGTTTGAAGGTGAACTTGACGCCTGGTTCAGGTCGGGCGAAAAATCCGGGGGTGGTCTCCCCAGCGTGAAATTACTGGCTGAAAAGCTGCACGTGTCGCCGAATTACCTCGGTGATCTGTTGAAAAAAGAAACAGGGATGAACACGCAGGATCACATACACGCGTACCTGATTGAAGAAGCTAAAAATCTGCTCGTCGGTACCGATTTGTCGGTCAGGGCAATGGCCTATACGCTGGGATTTGAGTATCCTCAATATTTCTCCCGGCTGTTCAAGTCCAAAACCGGAATGACTCCCAGCGAATTCAGAGGCCACAGACAGTAGCTGCTTTCCTCGCCGGTTTTGGCAAAATGCGTAACTTCAGGCTTGTCACAAGAACTCCGACGATCGCATTGTGTTAAATAAAGAGATGCTGTCAGGAGTTAAAAATATGTTCAGGTGTTTTTGGTGCCTTTTCATACTGTTCATACAACCGGTCTGTACGCTTGCCCAGATTCACCGTCCTTTAAAAATCTCTGTGCTTGACTCTGTGAGTCGTGAGCCGGTGGTAGCAGCCGTCGTGACTGTTGCCGGGAGCGGAGGCGGATTCACCGATACACTCGGAAATTTCCTGATTTCAAACAGAAAAGCAGATTCCCTTCTGAAAATTCAAGTCAATCGCATAGGCTATAAACCGTGGTCGGGCGAGGTTGCTGACTCGGCACTCATGCGAGTCATTTTACTGGCGCCATCGGAAACGGCCCTCAATACAGTGGTAATTTCTGCGGCGGTAAAAGACGTGTCAAAAGACCTTTCTCCCATACCTGTTGAGATTTACACTTCAGGGTTTTTCCAAAAAAATGCCACGCCGGGTTTGTTCGATGCCCTCACACTTGTAAACGGGGTTCGACCCCAGACGAACTGCAACGTGTGCGGTACCGGAGATATACAAATCAACGGTATGCCGGGGGCTTATACCATGATAACGATTGACGGTATGCCAATTGTCAGCGGACTTTCCACGGTTTACGGTCTAAGTGGTATTCCTAACGGACTGATTGACAGGGTGGAAATTACCAAAGGTCCTGCAGGTGCTTTTTACGGTTCAGAGGCGGTGGGCGGTGTCATCAATGTAATCACCAAAAATGCACTCACAGCCCCGCGCTTTACTCTGGACGCCTTCGCCTCCTCTGTCGGTGAAACAAATATTGACGCAGCGGCCGGTACAAGAACAGGAAACGCCACTTCGCTCCTCGGCGTCAATTATTTCCGCTATCAGAATCCACTCGACATCAACGGAGACAATTTCACTGATGTAACGCTGCAGAATCGCGTTTCTGTCTTCAACAAATGGGCTTTCCGGCGGAAAAATAACTACGCGGCCTCTCTGGCTGCCCGCTATGTGTACGAAAACCGGTGGGGTGGTGAAATGCAGTGGGAGCCTCGTTGGCGTGGTACCGACAGTATTTATGGTGAAAGTATAATTACCAACAGGATGGAGGTGCTGGGGCGTTATCAACTACCTGTTACTACCCGTAAAATCCTGCTTGATGCCTCCTGGAATCTGCATGATCAGTCGTCTGTTTACGGAAATATAACCTATCTCGGCAGACAGCAGGTGGCTTTCAGCCAGCTTATCACAGATCTGCCACTGGGAGAAAAGCACGAGGCCGTACTGGGGGGCGCTCTGCGCTTTACTCTCTATGATGATAATTCTCCGGCCACGATATCTCCCGACGGACTCTCAAACCGACCCTCAAAAATCTGGCTGCCGGGTGTTTTTATTCAGGATCAGATATCGCTCAACGGCAGGAATCGCCTGCTACTCGGGCTTCGGTACGATTACAACTCGGCCCATGGCAGTATTCTTACCCCCCGGATAAGCTGGAAATGGGTGAAGGATGTGCAGCACAGTCTGCGAGTTACCACTGGCTCGGGATATCGTGTCGCCAATATTTTCACCGAGGATCACGCCTCGCTTACCGGAGCCCGGACAGTCGTAATTGCTCAAAATCTGCGCCCTGAACGCTCCTGGAACGGAAATATCAATTATACAAGAAAGTTTTTTCCCGCCCATGCCAGTGTCATCAGTATGGATGCCTCGCTGTTTTATACCTACTTTACCAATCAGATTATCCCGGACTACGATACCGACCCGGACCTTATTATTTACGATAATCTCGACGGACATGCTGTTTCTTCCGGTGGGTCACTGAATATGGATTTCAGCTTCCTCCACGGCTTCAGGATAGTGGCTGGAGCAACGGTACTCAACGTATTCCGGATGGAACAGGGACTTCGTCTGCCACAGCTGTATGCGCCACCCTTTTCAGGTACCTGGGCAGTTACACTTCCCGTTTCGAGACTGAAACTCACGATTGATTACACTGGTAACGTGAATAGTCCGATGAGACTGCCGGTGTTCCCCGGAGATTACCGGCCCGAATATTCTCCCTGGTTTTCTATACACAATATTCAGTTCACCAGAGAACTGAAAGAGGGGCTCAAACTGTACGCTGCCATCAAAAACATAGCAGGGTTTTATCCGCGCGAGGATGTGATTATGCGTTCATTCGATCCCTTTGACAAGCAGGTGGATGTGGACAATCCCAACGGATTTACCTTTGATCCAACCTATAATTATGCACCCATGCAGCGGCAGCGCTTGCTGGTTGGCCTCCGCTGGACACTGAATAACGGCGTCAGGTAGTATTGCGACACATAAAGGCAGCTTTCCTATTCCCTGACAAACGCACAGGCCTTGCTCCCTATACGCAGCCAGTAAACCCCCGGGTTTATTCCTGCCGTACTGATACTTCCCTGCAGTGTCAGGCCGCCCTGTATGTAGCGACCACCGATGTCGTGGATACTGTAAACGGACTGATCTGATCCACTGATGTACAGTATTTCCCGGCATGGATTCGGGAAAACCGTTGCCATCTTGCCATCGGGCTCTTGAGCTGATGAAACCTGCAGGAATTCGAAGGCGCCCGCATCGGGCGGTCCCGACAGGGGGCGTGGTCTGTTCGTTGCCGTATCGGCATATTCCCACACCGGATCGAGGGAATAACCGTGCACCGTTTTGTTCAGCTGTACGCCGCGGTTCACAGCGGAAGAACCCGCTGTCAGGTGGTAATTGAAAGCCGCCGCATCCTCAAATCCGATGGCGTTTATATTGTTGCTAATCAAGTTGCCGGAAGAATCGAGGTGTGCTGGTGTGCCCTGTATTAGTCCCGAGGTTTTGGCTCCAGCCAGGATGTTGTTCTTTAGAAAGATTGTATCGGTCCCGGCACCCGTCTGTATGAAATTACCGGTTGATTTTTTGTTGACAAAGGTATTGTGTGCAATCCACACATGGTGCGGAGCCGGATTGGAAAGACCCTCCATGCCGTACCCGAACAGGTTGCTGTTGGCCGAATTGGGCCCCTGTTCAATCACGTTTCCGACGAGTACGGCCGTGCCGCCATTGGGCAGGTCTATGGTTCTGCTGTCCTCGGTTGTCTGATTGCCAATGTAGTTGTATAAAATGATATTGTTTCTCGCCCGGCTCTTGAGTTCGTGCCCTTCTGCGATGGCATTTATACTGTAATTGTACCTGAAAACAAATGTATCTATCCGGCCGATGTAGATATTATGCTGGTAGCCTGGATTAATGTTGCTGCCGTTGTTGGCAAACTCGTTGTACTCCATGGTCACCTTGCAATCCGTGTAAGCTCCGCCCAGTATGCCCATTTCATTGCCGTTGAAAAAACAGTACCTTACGGTCAGATCGCAGCCCTCCTGTCTGATACCTGCCCCGTTGTGATCCGGAACCGAGGCATTGGCAAATTCAATATTTTCCACCACGCAATCAGCGCCGCTGATGACGAATATGGCTTTCCCATTGGTATTTCCTGCCAGTGAAGTGCCGGCTTCCAGGCGTGGTCTGCCCCCTGTGCCGCGAAGTAGCAGCCGGTTTCGGGTGAAAAATACCTGCGGATGATTGGAATAAAGTGCGGCATCAATGCTTACTGTGTCGCCATCGGCAACCAGGTTGCTCACCTGCGCGGGCGTGGTATATGTGCGTGCAGGACCGACGTGCCATTCTTTTGCGGAAAGAAAAAAGGGTGTTATTGCTGTCCAAAGCAGCAGAAAAGGGTGTAAGGAGTTTTTCATGACGAGTGTCCGAATTTTACTGGATAGCTGATTTTATTCGCCGCAGATAATTGAGTTGTCCCTGATGCCGGTGTGTGTGACAGCAGAGTTGAACCAGAAAAAAGCCGATCGTCCGCCCCTGATGATGTGGTGGCGGTGCCGGCATGGGCTCGTTCAGCCTCGCCGGATCAAGCCCGTCCAGAGCAGTCTCAATTGCTTTTGCTGTATCTGATATTTCTTCCAGTAACTGCTCTTTCGGCATATCGCGGAGATTAAACTCCCTGTCGCGGTCGCGCTGGTAACCGTCACACCCCAGTAATGCCCCGATGAAATGGCGCAGGTTGCCGCAGATATGCAGGGCGAGTGTCCCCACCGGATTGATGACCCCCGGTAGAGCCTCCCACAGGTGTTCATCGGGCGTGTCGGATACTTCACCGGCCATGGCATTCAGATCGCGTACCAGAATATGTTTTACATCAGAAATCAGCGTATTTTCCATTTTCAGTCGTTTTCGAGCGTTTGTACGCCGTTGAGGGGTGGAGTAACCAGGTCATCGCCCCACAGGCGGCGGGTTTTGGCATCAATGGCATCAACGGCTTTTTCAGACAGGTGAGCTTCCCAGTCGCGTGTTTTCCCCGATCGGAAGAAGGTATCCGGGTTGAAATGGAAACTGCCCGGGTTTTCCTTGATACCTTGCTTCATGGTTTCAAAGCCGGTGCTCTGTACAATGGCCTCAAACTGTTCACGGGTGATTGGTACATCGGGCACCAGAAAGCGGGCAATACGCTGTGCTACTTCCATTTTTCGTTCTACCAGGTCCTCATAACGCAGGAAAAGCAGGCTTTCGCGCGGTATTTGTTTCCCTGCGCTTTCAATCCAGTTGAGAGCATGGAGATGGTAGTCGCCGAAGTACAGGTCGCCGCCCACGAATATATCCACGAATTCATCCATCGTCATGTTGGCTGATACATCGAGCAGCGGGTGCGACCGGTAAAAAAAGTATTGCGAGACGGCGGCTCCCCGCGGGTCTCGCAGGCAGACGATAAATTTTGACTTTGGATGAATATGTTTTGCGGGCATATCGTCCACAAAACAGTGCGCGTACCAGGGTCGCGGATAACCGGCGGTTTTCTCCAGAAAGCTGCGGAAGTATTCGATTCCATGCTGTGAGGCAGTCACCTCGGGCCATGGTACTGTTCCGTGCCCAATATCGCCGCTGCCCATATTGTGCCATTCCGGATAGCTGATGGCTGTCCGAAGAATTTCCACCACATATTTTTTGGTGAGGTGTGTACCCACTTTCTGGTGTGTACTGATGAAAATATCGTGTTCATCCGTATTCCAGGTATCGCACAAAGTCCGGATGGCGTCCAGGTCCATGAATGGTGGATACACCTTTCCATTCCAGCGCGTATGCAGGAAGCCTAACTGGTTGAGGGGCTGAAAGGGTTCGAAGACGGTGAGTTTTTTCTTTGGCTCGTGTTGCTGACTCATCGAAAATCATAGCCGGGCCACCAGCAGGCCACATTCAGTGGGAAGTACATAGTGATTTATCCCTTCAGCAGCGAACCAGTCGAGAAAAGGCTGGCACTCTGTACGACGGTCGGTTACGTTGTCTGCAAGGATGATGCTTCCGGGGCCGGCAAGCTGACGGTCAATCAGGGCTTTGAGGTGGTCGTAATATTTGTCTTTCTGGGCATCGAAGAAAACCAGATCGTAATGTCCGCCCAGGGTCGCTATAACATCGAGTGCATCGCCTGTGTGTACACTGACTGGTGCCTTGCAGTCGTCCATACGCTGCTGTGTGCTTTCTGCCACACCCGGGTCGAACTCGATGGTATCAATACGGCAGTTTTCGTGATTTGCCAGTCCGCTTGCCAGATACAACGTGGAGAGTCCGTGTCCGGCACCTATCTCGAGTATCCTGAACGGATTGGCTGCAATCGTGAGAACGCGCAGCAAATCGCCGGTATCGGCTCTGATCGGGTTTCGCCATCCATACCTGCCGGTGGCATCGGTATAGCTTTCTCCCTGTTTGTTATAGGTTTCCAGTTCGCTGATGGCAGCTTCAATCAGTGCAGTAGTCATTATATGAAAATATGTCGGGGCGAATGTACGTCAGACAATATATACATTGCGATAGAATGATGAGAATCATCAAATAATTCCGTGACCGGCGGAATCGGGCAAATCCGGTATCTGGTCGGCAATTTTCTCTCTCTCGCTGATAATTTCCACAAGTCTGCGGATAGTTTTACGGCGTATAAGGCGCTCCAGCTCCTTGTTGGGCTCTTTAAGGATATACTGAAACTTCATGGAAACACTGTCCTTGCCCACTTCCGCCACCCGGAGGTAATAACTGTCGGACTGAATCAGATCCTGGAAAGGGGAGAGTACATCTATCAGACTTTGCTCCAGTTCTTCCACAGTTTTCAGGTGGCGAAGGTCAATTTCGAAGTCAATGCTTGTACGTTTGATTTCTCTTTTGGTGTAGTTGATTACCTCGGAAGTAAGCAGGGTATTGTTGGGTATGTAAATCATATCGTCATCGTCGTTCAGCAGATGAATATTCTGCAGCGTGATGTCTATGATCTTGCCCCGGTGTTTCCCCACGCTCACGTTATCGCCTATGCTGATTTGTCCGGAGAAGGTAATCACCATTCCGTTGATCATGTTGGAGATATAATCCTTGGTGAGCAGGGCCAGTCCTGCGAATACGATGGACAGGGAAGTGAACAGTTGCCGGGCATCTATCTGAAACAGCGAGAGTACGCCGACTACCACACCCATCACCAGCAGAATGGAGTAAATATGCCCCATTCCCACGATAAAATTGTCTTCCCCGCGCACCCGGTGGCGCCTGCGATAGATACCCACCACCACAAACTGTACAAAATCGAGGAAAATCAGGAAAATAATGACGTTGGCCAGTGAATCCTTGTAGTAGTTGAAGGCATTCCGGTACTTTGAACCGGAGTAAACCCATGAAATATCCCACTCATCCAGGCGAACAAGCAGCACAGACACGAACACGACCAGTTTCAGAAAAAGTACAACGTATTTCATACAGGAAAAGTCAGTCAGCAATTAACGCGTTTTCACCCGAAAAGATTTTATCAGGGTGCAATATGCACAATTTCGGGGGCGTTATTTGTTTCTTTCAGTCAGGTTGACCTATCTTCGCATCCCTTCCCGTTCTCATGGCGCGACTTGTTCGTCTGCGCGACCCCTTTTTTGTATATACTCCCTTATCCCTGTGCCCGCCTGCCGGCAGCATAGCTCCTTCGCTTTGCTCTGATTGTCTTTTGTAACCAAATGTTCAAGCACATGCGCACTTTTTCCCTTGCCATTCTGATCACACTGCTCTTTCCCCTGTTCTCTGCTGCTCAAACCGGCTGTCCCGGCTGCCAGACTGAAGTGCCGCCCGGGTTGCCAGCCGACACGGTTTATCTTCCTGGTCTTCCCAATGGTCAGTTCGGAACCCCCTACGATGAGAGTATATCTTTCAGGCTCCCCAAAACAACCACGCCTGTTTATGCACTGGACAGCGTTACACAGCCCGGGCTCGCTATCAGTAAATTCGAAATCGTGGCTATTGACGGACTGCCGGCCGGATTGCACTGGCAGCCCAACAAGTCTGTATTCGATATGACTACCGAAACGGATGGTTGTCTGAGAATCTGCGGAACGCCCTTCGAACATGACTCATTTTCGCTGATTGTAACACTCCGTGCCACGATTTTCTTCCTCACCCAGGAAGCTACCTTTCCGATGAAGCTGTATATCGCTCCCAAAGTGAGCAATACTGCCGGCTTCTCCCTGACCGACCCGGAAGGTTGCGGAAGCACAACGGTATCTTTTACCAACCTCATTCCGTCGGGCGGAAATCCCGGTATCAGCTACGAGTGGGATTTTGGCGATGGCTCACCTGTTTTCACGGGAGAAAATCCGCCACCGCATACCTACTCAGGAGAAGGAATGTACGAGGTGTCCTGTAAAACCGTCATTGATACCATCGGCTACCGGCTGGAAAGCATACGTGTGCTTCAGGCTGCCTGCTCCGATGCGTTCGGACTGGGCCTGCCCGATATGTATATACAGATTTCAGCACCGAATAACGGAGGCTTGCTGTTCGATTCCTCACCCGATGTGCCCAACGTCACGCTCCCTTACAGTTTCAATGTGGGGCTAACGCTCGGAAACGGAAACTACCAGCTCCGGGTGGTGGACGAGGATAGTGGTGTTGAAGGTGCCGACGACGAATGTGGCACGGTTTCATTCAATCTGCTCAGCAATGATACCATCGTTGCGGGCGGACTGATTGTAGTTATGAATATCATTCACCCGGTGGAGGAAATAATATCCAGAGACACAGTTATTGTGCACCCCATGCCGGTGGCCCCTGTACTGCTTACACCCAATGGCTCATCCGCGTGCGCAGGCGCGACCAACCTGGTACTGGTATCTTCCTATGGCAGCGGCAACGAGTGGCTGAGAAACAACGCGCTCATCGGCGGTGCCACCGATTTCTTCCATAAACCGGCACAAACGGGATATTATCAGGCGCGTATCATTTCGCAAGATGGCTGTGTGGCCACTTCTGACTCCACCCTGATCACCTTCTTTGAGCACCCGGCCGAACCGGTATGGTACAACTACAATAACTCGCTCAGGGTATATGACACTACCGCCCTGCCAAACCAGTACGCCCTGCAGTGGTACAAATCGTCGAATCCGATACCCGGAGAAACCGGAATATGGTACTGTACAAAGAGTAACGGGTATTATGGCCTGGTTGTAACCGATCTGGAAACCGGGTGTACGAGTTCCTATTTCAATCTGGTACCTTACAATCCGGCCTACGACTGTACCGTATCGGCCGATTCACCGGTTACACCCGGTCTGTCGGTCTATCCCAATCCGGCAACCTCCGATTTGTATGTGCAATTGCCTGCCATGGTATCGGAATGTACTGTCAGCATTCTCGATATGACTGGTCGTATTGTTCAGAACACCACCTGGACCGATACGCAGCAGGTTCGCCTTGATGTAAGTACACTTGGTGAAGGTATTTACTGGTTGGAGGTGTGGAGCGAGGAGTACCGGTATTCGGGTAAGTTTGTGAGGAGATAGGGCTTGAAAGAGAAGGTCCAGTCCAGGGTTTTTTTGTAAATTTGAATATTTCCCCTGTACTGCTTTACCTTTGTCATGACTGAATCATGCCTTTTCAAACAAAACGCTGTACAACATGCATACACTGATCAACACCCTGCACTCTTACAACCGTTACCTCATCCTGGCCGCCCTGGTATATGTGCTGTACCGCTCCTGGACCGGCTGGAAAGGTAATCGCGCTTTCGAAAAAGGCGATAATACGGCTTCTGTTGCGCTGCTTGGCCTGGCTCACCTTCAATTGGTTCTCGGGCTTCTTCAGTATTTCGTATTCAACGGATATTACAGGAACTTTTCCGACATGGCTGCCACCATGAAAAACCCGGTTGCCCGCTATTTTACGGTGGAACACATCACCATCATGATTCTCGCTATCGCTGCAGTTCAGGTAGGCCGCACGCTCTCCAAAAAGGCAGCCGACGACACCGAAAAGCACAAAAAGCTGGCTGTGTGGACGACCATCGCCACGGTACTGGTAGTGGTAGGCCTGTCCATGAAAGGACTGCTGTTCGGAACAGTAGCCAGTATGAATGCCGCCATGTAAGCGTTTGTCCGGGATTTTCTGCCACAGG
>JBEGNB010000256.1:0-8097 GCA_041182785.1 Bacteroidota bacterium | reverse complement strand
TTGAGGAACTTGCCGAAGCGGATCAGGTCGGTACGACGCAGAGCCTCCCAGTAGAACTCGCGACCGCGCTCAGCGAGCATCTGGTCGAGGGTTACAGAAGACAGTGCAGTAGCACCGCGCTTGGTGCGAACCTGGTTAACAAATGCAGTAGCACCAGCCACGTCGCCTTTGCGGAGGTGAGCCTCAGCTTTCATCAGGAGAACGTCAGCATAGCGGATCAGCACCATGTCATTGTCAGCGTTGTCGCCGCTGGCGTAGTCAATCGGGTACTTGATTACACGGATACCGGTAACCTCCAGATTGTTGCCAGTTTCAACAGCCTTCACCTCGCGGGTATAAGCCAGTGGATTTCCTTTGCGATCGAGCAGTGCAGTACCGTTCTGGTCGAACTGCTGGCCTACGAGGAGACCGGTTTTGATACCGGAAACGTTTGTCTGACCGGCGTAGTCGCCACCGCGGCGAGCGTCACCAGCTTCGAAAGAGTCATAGAAATCGCTGAGCGTAGTGAAACCGTTCCAACCGGAAGGATTCTGGTTGTAGTGCAGTGTGCAGAACCAGCGTGAACGGATGTTACCGCTTGATTCGCCACCACGGTTAAAACCAGTGAAGATGTTCTCGGTAGAGATCTGGTCGTTCTTCGGTGCGAAGTTGTCGAAGTAGTTGTTGGCGAGGCTGTACTGACCGGAGTTGATGATCTGGTCGGCATACTCGATCACCTTGTCCATGTCACCTGCAGGGAACTGCGGGTTTTCGCGGCTGGCGAAAGTACCTTTGTTCAGGTAGCAGCGCATCAACAGACCGCGTGCAGCGTTCTTGTTGGCAACGCGAGCTGGTCCGTCGGGCAGGTCGTTGATGATGGAAGTCAGTTCAGAGATGATGAAATCAACTGCTTCGGCTCCTTTCAGAACTGTTGGCGGGTTGAGCAGGTTGTCGCCTGGCTGGCGGAACGGAACCTGTCCCCAACCGTCAGCAATCGTGTACATTACATAAGCGCGGATGAAGCGGGCTTCAGCCTTTTGCTGTGCAGATGCATCGAATGTGAGCAGGTTGGTAGTAGCGAATACCGTTTGCAGCAGGTTGTTGAACGTGTTTGCAAGGAACGCGTGGTCCGGTGTCCAGGTGTGGTCGTGCAGAACGCGCCAGATACCGTTGTCGTCCCAGTCACCACCGCGAGTTGGTCCGATTGTTTCATCTGTGGTATGCTGTTGTGCAGCCCAGATCAGATCTTGTGTGTCGAACACGCGCAGACCTTCATAGCATCCACGCAGCAGAGAAGAAACGTCTGCTTTGGAGTTGAGATACTCTTCAGCCACGTCTTTTGTGAGATCCTCATTCAGTGTCTCTTTGAGGTCGGTGCAAGCAAATGCGCCCAACGCCACGGACATGAGGAAAAATGCTTTAATTTTCATGTTGAGTGGTTGTTTTTGTATTTAGAACGAGAAGTTGGCACCCACGATGATTGTACGTGCAGATGGGTACGGGATGTACTCGATACCGAATGAAGGCAGACCGTTGGCTGTGTTCACTGTGTTTACCTCAGGGTCGAAACCTGTGTAGTTAGTGAATACGAGCAGGTTGGTGCCTTGCACATACAGAACTGCGTTGCGTACGTTTTTGCCGAGGTTACCCAGGTTGTAAGACAGACGAGCGTTGGTCAGCTTCATGTAGTCTCCAGCCTCGAGGTAGCGGGAAGAACCCTTGATTGCGTTGGCTGTTGACTCCTGAATGTCACCTCCGAGGAGGCTTGCGTCTATGTTACGTGTACCGAGGTTAGTGATCGGCAGAACAGACATGCGGGTGTTGTTGAAGATCGTGTGACCGAATTCACCGTTGGCGCTCAGGTCGAGCGTCAATTTACCGGCAGTCAGGCTGGTAGTCAGACCGAGTTGCAGGTCGGAGTTAGGATCACCTACGAAAGCAAGCGCTTCGTTGTCAGTGTAGTTACTTACGCCGTTAGCGCCGAGACCTTCGTACTGACGGAGGTACCATGCGTTCAGAGGCTGGCCATTGGCGAGGCGCTGACTTACAGCACCCGTAGAGCCCTGACCGAACAGTCCACCGTAATCAACAGCAGGACCAGTGTAGTTGCTCAGTTCGTTCTGGATAGAAGTTACGGCAACACCGAGGTTCCAGGACAGGTTATCGTTGTCAACCAGCAGTGTGTTCAGGCTAAGCTCGATACCTTTGTTTACCAGTTCACCGTCGAGGTTAACCCAGTAGAAACCGGCAGGAGCTGGCTGGATAGTCGGGAACTGGAACAGCAGGTCGGTAGTTGACTTGTTGAAGTAGTCAAGAGAACCGTAGATGCGGTTGTTCATGAAACCGAAGTCAACACCCACGTTGAGGGTGGTGCTGGTTTCCCACTTCAGATCAGGGTTGGCAACGTTCTCCAGACCGATAGTCTGCTGACCGAATCCGTAGCGGAACTGAGCAGCGCCGGCAGGGAATTCAGAGTTACCCGTCTGACCCCAGCTTGCGCGGAGTTTGAGGGTTTCGAACGGACCGTCTTCGAGGAAGCTCTCTTTGTGGAGGTTCCAGGCCACACCAATAGCAGGGAAGTAACCGTACTTGTTGTTCTCACCAAATTTGCTGGAACCGTCAGCACGCATGGTAGCGTTGATGAGGTACTTGTCTTTGATGTTGAACAGTGCGCGAACGAAGTAAGACTGCAGGAATGCGTCCGGATCAGCAAAAGAGTAGATGCTGCGGCTGCCCTGAGTAGAGTTCTGCAGGATGTTTGTGTAGTCGAAGTCGGCAATCAGGAAATCCTGAGCATTGATACCGAAACCGTTGATAGTACGCTTCTGGTACTCGTAACCGGCAGTAGCGTTCAGGCTGATGCTGGATCCGATAGTAGTCAGGTAGTTCAGGCTGTGCGTCAGGATCTGGTTGGTTGACTTGAACTGGTTCACGGAAGCCAGACCACGGCCTTCGAAGCCGGTGATGTTCATCCATGTAGCCAGTTGTGAACGGCGCTCACCGATACCATTATAGATACTGTATTCCATACGGTATGTGAGGTTGTCGGTCAGCTTGTAGTACGGAGCGATGCTGGCCAGTACGTCAACTGTGTTTGCGCGGTCTTTGTAACCGTCGAGCAGAGCTACCGGGTTTACAGAAGTGTTACCGAACGGAGGAATAACCACCGGAGTGCCATCTGAATTGTACAGAGATGCAGTCGGGTTCCACTGGAGAGCGGCACCGATGATGTTACCCTGGAAACCGGCATCGGTTGTCACAGCAGCACCATTGTTGATTGCACGAGTAGCCATCAAACCAACTTCAACGCCAAGTTTCTTGCTGTCGAGGAAGCGGTAGTTAGCACGCAGGTTGGAAGACAGACGGCTGAAGTTGTTGTTCTTGATGATACCGTCCTGGTCCAGGTAGCCCATGGAGAAACGGTAGTTGCCGTCGGCGTTACCACCGCTGATAGTCATGCTGTGGTTCTGAACCAGACCAGTGCGAAGTACTTCGCTCAGCGCATCAACATTGTCGCCATAGTCGCCTGTGTTGATACCATACTGAGACAGAGCACTGCGGTACTCATCGCCGTCCAGAACGTCGTAGCTCTTCAGAAGGCTGCTTCCACCAACGTAAGTGGTGAAATCAATAGAAGGAGCACCTGTTTTGGCACGCTTGGTGGTGATCAGGATCACACCGTTGGCACCACGTGATCCGTAGATCGCTGTAGCAGAAGCATCTTTCAGCACCTCGATAGACTCGATGTCGGCCGGGTTGATGTAGTTCAGCGGGTTGGACGGAGCCGTAGAACCGAGACCACCTGCGTTTGTGCCAGGCTGAGTAGAAGCACCGAGCTGCTGGATACCGTCAACAACGAACAGCGGCTGGTTACCCGTACGGATAGAGGAGTTACCACGGATACGAACCGTAGTAGCACCACCAGGCTGACCACTGTTGTTGATAACCTGAACGCCCGGGATTTTACCCTGGATCAGCTGGTCAGGAGCGGTCACAAGACCTTTGTTGAAGTTTTTCTCGTTTACGGATGCCACTGAACCGGTCAGGTCAGATTTCCTGGCAACACCATAACCGATTACGACAACTTCGTCGAGAACCGATCCGGCTTTCAGAGCAAAGTTCTGTACGTTGGCAGAGCTCAACGCCACAACCTGCTCGGCGTAACCAGTGTAGGCGCAACGCAACTGTGTGGAACCTGCAGGAACCTCGATGGAATAGTTTCCGTCAACGTCCGTAGAGGTACCACGCGTAGTGCCCACCACCGATACGGTAGCGCCAATGAGGGGTTCACCCGACTCAGCGTCGGTAACCTTCCCTTTCACAGCGCGTTGTGCCAAAGCAGCATTGCCCAACAGCATCAGAAATGCCACCAGCAATCCGCATTTGGAAAAGGTGTTTAATAACTTCATACGAAAATGGGTTTAATTTAGTGAAAAATTATGTATTCACAAGGGTGAATGCCTTAAAAGTGGGTTTTTCGGTCAATGCAAAAAGACAAGTAGGGCCTCGTGGTGAGAGGCTATGGAATTATTATGGCAGGGCGGGTTAGTTAGCTGAAAAAGCTCAATAAATCTGAACAGGGCTTTACGGCGCTAAGGTACTGAATTATTCAAATATCAAACAAACTCTTTTTCTTTATTTCAGCCCGTATATCCTGCCCAAATTTTCTTTTGAATCAGCAAAAGCAAATGGCAGTACTTTTATTTTATTCAGTGGTTCGGCAGGTGTGTAATTCAGAATATTATTGTTTCAGGTAGTCTGAATGACCCGGGTAATGATGCAATCTTTAAAAAACTTGTGAAAACACTGTTTACATTTGTGCCACGGCCGAAGGGGCGTGTCTCTGACAGCTACACCTTTAATATTATTATGACCAGACTGCCCGCTGAATGGGAGCCGCAAAGCGGCATACAACTCACTTTTCCGCATATTGAAACCGATTGGGCCGATATGCTCGATGAGGTTTTACCCTGCTTCACTGAAATTGCCACCATCGTGTCGAAGTACGAAAAGGTTGTTGTAGTATGCAGAAACATCGCTGAAACCAGCGCACTGTTTAGTGATGTACCCACAGATAATTTCCGCTTTGTCGAGTGCGACTCCAATGATACATGGTCGCGCGATCATGGCGGCATCGTTATCGAAGAAAATAACAGACTTGTTCTGCTCGATTTTGTTTTTAACGGGTGGGGACTGAAATTCGCAGCCGACAAGGACAATCTGATAACCGGCAAACTGGCAGCAAATGGTTTGTTCAATACCACGTACCGCCATGGTGGTATGGTACTGGAAGGAGGCGGAATTGAATCAGATGGCATGGGTACGCTCCTCACTACCTCCGAGTGCCTCCTGTCGCCGAACAGGAACCCGCATCTCTCAAAGGAAGAAATCGAGGAAAGACTGAAACAACTGTTTGGTCTCGGTCGCGTGCTTTGGCTCAATCACGGCTATCTCGCAGGCGACGATACCGACTCACATATTGACACTCTCGCCCGATTCTGTAATCCCGAAACTATAGCCTATGTGAAGTGCGACAATCCTGAGGACGAGCACTACAGGGAACTGGTTCTGATGGAAAAAGAGTTGCAATCGTTCGTTACACCCGGCGGAAAGCCCTACAACCTGGTGGCTCTCCCCTGGCCCGACCCCTGCTTCGATACCGATGGAAACAGGCTGCCCGCCACTTACGCCAATTTTCTGATAATCAATGACGCGGTACTGGTTCCTGTTTATGGCGTTAAACAGGATGAGGCAGCCCTGGGGCTGTTTAAAGCGTTGTTTCCCGGTCGCACAATTCATGGTGTCAACTGCCGGTCGCTGATTGAGCAGCACGGCTCCCTTCACTGTGTTACGATGCAATTCCCTGCCGGAGCGTTATCTTGAATCCTGATCTGTCAATGAACGTTTTATCTCCGCGGCTCAAAGTTATTCAGCCTTTTGAATGGGAGATACTACACTGATTTCCGGCTTTTTGCGCAATCCATTGCGCAATCGTTTGCGGTTGATAACTTCCGTTTTTTGTTGATAACTTTGCATATTCATTTTTGAAATATCAGAGGGCTTACTACCGCTTCAGGCGCGGTTTATTCTGAATTGATAACTGGTAATTCACAAAAAAACTGAAACAGGGCATGAAGCGCAGTACTATCAAAGACGTGGCCAGCCGGCTCGGAGTAAACCCCTCGACGGTTTCGCGTGCCCTGAAAGATCATCCGGATATCGGACTGGCTCTCCGGGAGGAAATCAAGCGGGTGGCCGCCGAAATGCGCTATGTCCCAAACCAGATGGCTGTACAGCTTCGCCAGCGCCAACGGCATCTTGTCGGACTTGTTATCCCCGAAATGACCATGTTTTTCTACCCCTCTGTCATCAGAGGTATCGAAGAGGTGCTTGAACCACGCGGTTATCAGCTGGTGATGCTGCCTTCCAACGAATCGCCGGTCAGGGAAGCTCAGAACCTCAAATTCTGCGGCGAAAATCAACTGGCAGGTGTACTCATTTCATTCACACGCCATACGCTTCCTGCCGACGGACTCTCACTGCTCTCTGATCTGGATATGCCTGTGGTAGTTTTTGACAAGTCGCTGCCCGAACTTCCTTTCGATTCGGTTATTCTGGAAGATGAAGATGCGGCCCGCCGTGCCACGCAGTTCCTGATAGATTCGGGCTGCAAACGAATTGGCGGTTTGTTCGGCAGTCCAAATCTGCTCATTACCCAAAAGCGTCTGCAGGGTTTCAGAAAAGCACTCGAAAAATCTGACCTTCCTTTTGTCGAATCGTTGGTCAGGTTTGCCGGTAATGCTGCGGAGGCAGATCTGTGTGTACGTGAAATGATGGATCTGGATGATGCCCCGGACGCTGTGTTTATGATGTCTGATGAAATTGTCATGGGGGCCTATCCCGCAATTCTGCGATCAGGTGTAAATATTCCCCGCGATTGTTCCGTTATTTGCATCAGCGATGGATTCATCCCCGGATGCTATTACCCCGGTATCTCGTACCTGCACCACGATGGAGCCGGTATCGGCAGGGAGGCTGCGCTTCGGCTGGTCAGTCTGATAGAATCTGACCAGTCCGCAGTGTTGCCCCTGCACCGGATGGTCAATGCAGAACTGGTTGAACTCGAATCAACAAATCGAACTGTAAAAGGTGAATAATAACTCAATTATCAAGGTCGGACTCGTTCAGCAGTCATGCTCCGGCGAAAGACACCAGAATATTCAGAAATCACTGGAGGGAATCGCCAGCTGTACGGCTGCAGGAGCACAGCTTGTCGTACTTCAGGAACTTCACTGCGGCCCCTACTTCTGTCAGGCAGAAGATACTTCCATGTTCGACTGGGCCAGCCCCATTCCCGGGCCCGATACGGAGGTTTTCTCTGAAGCAGCCCGGAAACACGGCGTCGTCCTGGTTTCCTCGCTGTTTGAAAAAAGGGCCCCCGGATTGTATCACAATACCGCCGTCATTTTTGAAAAAGATGGCTCTATTGCCGGTATATACAGGAAAATGCATATCCCCGATGACCCCGCCTACTATGAAAAATTCTACTTCACTCCCGGTGATCTCGGGTTTCAGCCTATTCAGACTTCTGTCGGCAAACTCGGTGTGCTCGTCTGCTGGGATCAGTGGTATCCGGAGGCTGCCCGCCTGATGGCGCTGGCTGGTGCCGAACTGCTCATTTATCCAACTGCCATAGGGTGGGAGAGTACCGATCCTGCCGATGAGAAACACAGGCAGCACGACGCATGGTTCACTATTCAGCGCGCACATGCCGTGGCAAACGGGCTCCCGGTTATCACAGTCAACAGGGTAGGACATGAACCCGACTGGACCGGTGTGACTAATGGTATTCAGTTCTGGGGACAGAGTTTTGTGGCCGGCCCGCAGGGGGAGGTATTATATCTGGCCCCTTCCGACAAGGAGGAAACAACGGTGGTGGAAATTGACAGGTCACGCACGGAAACCGTCAGGAGAATCTGGCCGTTTTTCCGCGACAGGCGCATAGACGCCTATCATGACATTACCAAACGATATCTGTTATAGCAAGACAAATCAAAATAAAAAGGATTTTCCATCTTTTAGCTGAACTGTCAACTCATGAATGGTGCGGGTAGATAG
>JBEGNB010000255.1:0-3735 GCA_041182785.1 Bacteroidota bacterium | reverse complement strand
GACAATTTCGTGGATGAATACATGGCAGGGCGAACACCCAACCCTTGCGTGCTCTGCAATACACATATCAAGTGGAACAGTCTGCTCAGGCGAGCCGATATGCTCGACTGCGAGTTTATTGCGACCGGACACTACGGAATTATCAATGAACTGAACGGGCGGAAGTATATCACCAGGGCCAAAGACCAGCAAAAAGACCAGAGTTATGTTCTCTGGGGCCTCAGTCAGGAATGCCTGCACCGCACGCGCATGCCACTCGGGGCATTTACCAAACCGGAAGTCAGGGCCATGGCTGCCGAACGGGGCTGGACGGATCTGAGCAAGAAAGCCGAGAGCTACGAGATTTGCTTTGTGCCCGACAACGACTACCGGGGTTTCCTGCGCAGGCGCGTGGAAGGACTGGATGAGCGACTTGCAGGCGGCGATTTCATTGACAAAAGCGGTAAAGTACTGGGCAAGCACGAAGGTTACCCTTTCTATACCGTCGGACAGCGCAAGGGACTGGGTATTGCACTCGGCGAACCCATGTTTGTGACCGAAATCCGCCCGGAAACCAACACCGTTGTGCTGGGGACAGAAGAGGAACTTATCCGCAATCACATGATGGTTGGCAAGGTCAATCTGATGAAATACGACAAACTGCCCGACGAAGGCCTGGAAGTGGTGACTAAAATACGTTATCGCGACGGTGGCACCTTCAGTACGGCTCGTCAGATTGCCAGCGACCTCGAAATTTCATTCCATGCGAATGTAAAGGGTATCGCACCCGGACAAAGCGCCGTACTGTACGAGGGCGACGATGTGGTAGGCGGTGGAATTATTCAGGGCAGCGGCGAAATGGTCTGGGCCAACTGACGCTACCCGATTGCTGAACCTTGCATATCCCGGCGACCACCCCGCTGAACAAAAACCGGAAAAGACTGTTATCTAGCTTATTCATCACTCAAATCATTGCAGGTGCCGCAAAACGAAAAAGTGGACGTTATCATCTACCGCGTTCGGGAGAACGGACTTGAGGTCTTTCTGGTAGATCCGGCATCCAACTCAGTTGAACCCGGGCAGCTCTCCGCTCCCGCATCACGCCAGATTGATCTGGACCGCATTCAGGGATCTCTGATCGAGCTCGACCCGGTGATGAACAACGAAGGGCAGCAACGCAGGGCAGTAGCCATCGAAGCCGACTGGCATGAAATTCCCTCTCTGCGCGCACTGGTATATGAAGATTACAGAGTCGCCAAGGAAAAAGCCAAGATGCACCTCAAGTCTTTCGTATCGGATTTTGAGCGCGGCGCTTATGTAGCTGTAAAAGAGGCTGCAAAACGTATTATGCCGGAGCAATATGCCTTCCTTAAGGAATTAAAAGAGATTGTTGCCGATAAAAATCAGGGCAAATCAATCTGATACAAGAGTTTGTCCGGGATTTCACTTTCTGGCCAGATATAACCCGGCCAAAATCACCAGTGTACCTGCTATATCAATTGCAGAAATAGCCTCACCGTCGAGTACACCCAGCAACATAGCTGTCACCGGAAGCAAATAAGTAACAGAGGTCGCAAACAGCGGACTGTTGCGCTGAAGCAGCCAGAAATACAGTATGGATCCCCCGACCGTGCCAAGTGCTGAAAGATAGAACACGTAACCCAGTCCCTCCATACCCCGCGGATGCTGCCAGACAGCCGTCCAGCCCCCCGAATAGACAAGTCCTGCGACGAAAAAACCACCGGTAATCATGAATGCGGCAGATGAAATGGCCGCCGGGTGCTGGTCCTGCAGATAATGACCCACAGCGTTTGCATTTATCGCGTAGCATACCGTTGCGAGTACACACAAAAATGCAAAAAACGCACTGCCGGACACAGCAGTACTGCTGTTGAGCAAAATCAGCATCATAGCACCTGACAACCCGACCACAATACCCCAGAACCTCGACCAGCTCACTTTCATCCTGAAAAATGAAGCGCCTATGACCAGGGTAAACAGCGGCGTAAGCGCATTAAGTGCGCCGGCGAGACTGCTGTTTACATGCTGCTGTGCAATGGCAAAAAAGAAGTTGGGCAGTGCCGAACCGCAAAACGCCACAATCAACAGGGGCTTCCACTTCTTCCAGTTAATCTTCGACCAGTAAACTGCAGCAACGGGCAGATAAATGACCGTAGCCAGCACCATACGCCACATGGCCATCTGCAAAGGCGTGAAAATACCCACCGAGCGTTTGATAAACAGAAAGGAAGCTCCCCAGATTAATCCGAGGACAGCCATGGCAGCCCAGTCTTTGGCAACCGGGCTTCGGGATGTTGATGTTGGCACAGCAGATCAGAATAAGGCCGCAAAGAACTGTAAAAGAATGGAATACAACGTACAATTTACAGGAAGAGACGACAATCGTGACATTTTTTCACACATTCTGAAGTATTTCCCTCACATTTGCAGAAAAGGACACGGCTCGCGCCAACAGATATTGCTATATGAGGTTTGCCCCCTGCTTTTTGCCCGTACTGCTTGTGATACTCGCACTGAATCTGGACGCCCAGACCTCACCCCAGATGACTTTTGGCAAAAATCGGGTACAGTATCATCATCAGTTCGACGACTGGAGTGTTTATGAAACTGAACACTTCATAACCTACTGGTACGGAGACGCAAGAAATGTGGCTCAGGGAGCACTGCAAAATGCGGAGCTAGACTTCCCGGAAATTCAGCGTCTGCTTGAATATCAACCCAATGAAAAGATCGAAATACTGGTTTTCAGCGACATTACCGACCTGAAACAAAGTAATATTGAAGAGAGTGACGTATTATTGACACAGCCGGAAGAGACAAAAGTAGTCGGGAACAAAATTTTTGTTCACTTCAACGGCGACCACCAGCGCCTGCGCGCACAGGTACGCGAAGGCACATCAGGGGTACTGCTCAACTCCATGCTGTTTGGTTCCAGTCTGCAGGAAATTGTATCCAATGCCGTGCTGCTGAACCTGCCACCCTGGTTCACGCGCGGACTTACAGCCTACTGCGGTGAAGCGTGGAGCCCCGAGCTCGACAACCAGCTGCGCGACCTGCTGCTCTCCGATAAAATAAAAAACTTTGACCGCCTGGCCAAGGAACATCCGCGACTAGCCGGTCATGCGTTCTGGCATTATATCAACACCCACTTCGGAAAAAGTACGGTCAGCAACCTGCTTTACCTCACCCGTATCAACCGCAGTGTGGAAAACGGGTTCTTCTACGTACTGGGCAATGGATACCGCCGAACAACCGACACCATGCTCGAGTACTACAGAAAGGTGTACCGGGATGAAATGACTTTTTTAAAAGCGCCACCCGATGATGAAGCCTTCACCCCTGCAAACAAAAAAAGGCTGCCGGTCACACAGATAAAAATCAGCCCCGATGGCAAGCGACTTGCCTGGGTTACCAACGATATCGGCCGCTGGAAAGTCATCATCCGGGAAGCAGGAGATAAAAACGGGAGAATCATCATGAAGGGTGGTACCCGCAATGCTTTGCAGGCACCCGATTATAACTATCCCCTGCTGGCCTGGAATCCGGATAACAAGCACCTGACAGTCATAACTGAACAGCGCGACAAACTGTATCTCACCAACATCGAAATCAGCTCGGGAAAAAAAGAAAAAACGGCGCTTGCGCCCGACTATCAGCGCATCTTCTCCCTCGACTACACCGGCAGAAATGAAATAGCCTTTTCTGCTGCCATGAAAGGATACTCGGATCTATTCC
>JBEGNB010000254.1:0-5568 GCA_041182785.1 Bacteroidota bacterium | reverse complement strand
CCGAGCCGTTGATGCCCAGAATGGCATCGCGGAGCATTTCCGGCGTGATTTCATCGTTGAGCTGGATCAGTTCGTTGTATTTCTGGCGAACCTTGTACCTGACAGCGTCAATGTACTCGTTTACGAGCTTTGCCTGGTCATTCCTCCCTGCTACGCGGCTTTTCCCTGAGTCCCAGTCATTGGGATTAACCGATCGCTTCAGATTCATGACGAGCCTGTGCCCGTTGACGTTGATTTTGAGTAACAGCGGAGCTTCCCCGCTCTTTTGAAGTTTTGTTTTGCTTACATAGAATAGCAATGAGAATGATGATGTTCTGGACGACATAAGGCATCAGTTTTACAAGTGAGCCCTCCATTTTGTGACACAAAGATACAGCTTCTCCTGAATAAAAAAATACCTAAATCGCTGATTTTCAGTCTATTATTCCAAATAATTCCACAACAGTACATTTACTTGGTTTCTTTTTTTGGATTTTTTTTCGAGAAACCCACAGAGAAACCAAACTAATGGAAAAAGGGGGAATTTTTTGGAACATATTAGAAATAAAAAAGCGCGTAAATCATTGATTTACACGCTTTTGGAGGTTTTTGGAAAACCTGCTTGCGGAGGAGGAGAGATTCGAACTCCCGGTACCTTTCAGTACGACGGTTTTCAAGACCGCTCCATTAAACCACTCTGGCACTCCTCCGTTGCTGTTTTTGATTTCAGCGGCGCAAAGGTATAATCAGGTTTCCTTTCCACCAAATCATTTTTGAACTTTTTTGTAGAATACAATAATGTTAGGGGTATTATCCGTCTTTATAGTGTTTGGCACTATTTTTGTCAGAATAATGCAAAATCAGATATGGTAGTGTAGGAAGGTTTTGTCTTTTAGCGGAATTTATTACCGTTTAATCCCGGATGTGTACGTATCGCCTGTCTGATAGAAATTTATCTCACGCTCATATCATCTCGTTTCCAAATGCCCGATTGCTTCATGCTGCCTGTAGCGCCGCCCCGGCTCCCCGGCATATCCCTGTTTATTCCTCTGGTGTTTTTGATGCTGGCAGGTCCCCCGGTCGCAAAATGCCAGTCTCTGAAGTTGTACGGAAATGCACGGGTCTGGATCGCTGAAAATCAACGCGTTCAGGCGCCCGACGGTCTTACTGTCCTTGATAATGCCCGCCTGGAACTGCCGGCCACACTCTCCCTGAATCCGGGTAGTGTGTGGATGGCCGACTCCTCCGCCTCGTATATGGTGTATGGTGTGCCGCCAGCCGCCGAGGCGCTCTTTTTTTCAAAATGTACCAGCGGTCTATCGAACCTGTCTGTCACTAACGAAAGTAACGATTCCTCCAGTTTCTCGCTCCGGATAGCAAATGTGGCTCCCGCAGGTCTGTCCGCGCTGCCTGTTGTCTGGAAGTTGTCGCAACCTGTGCCAAATTCGCTGTGCAATCTGTCTTTCTCCTGGGATGCCGGCCTCGAACCGGTTGCTATTCCACAAAAACGTCTGTTCGCAGCTGATGCCGGACCATGGACTGAACTGCCGCTCGTCAATACTTCGGTAAACGGCTTCTCGCTGTCGTACTCCGGCTTCGATCTGCCACTGAACGAAACACGGTTTTCCATAGCCCGTTCGCTCGTTTCTTCTGCCAGTGATGTGCAGTCTGGCACCGATGGACTCTGGCTGGGACAGAATGTGCCTAACCCCGCCAGCGGCCCGTCAGTGATAGATTTCATACTGCCTGGCTCCTGTACGGTCGAATGGATCTTCACCAGCTCGAATGGGACCGTAATCAACAGGTTCTCCCGCGATTGTCCCGCCGGCCGTAATCAGGAGTTGATTCCACCCATGGGCTCGCCCGGCCTGTATTACTGCCAACTGAGAACTCCATACGGCGCTTTGTCCAGAAAAATGATTGTTATATAGTATCTGTTAATACGCTGCTCCTGCCCCCCGGGATAAACGAAAACACGCGCTCAATGAAAAATCAAATATTGTCAGGCTGGGTCACGGCCTGCCTGCTGCTGATTAATGCAGCTCCGCTTTTGTCTCAAACGGTTATTGGTAACGCTCCTCCCGACAACTCGGCTGCTCTGCTTCTTCAGGACGGCAACAAGGGATTCTTGCTGCCGCGCATGACGACCGCCGACCGCGATTCTATCAGACTCCCGGCACCGGGACTGATGATTTACAATCTGTCCAATTATTGTGTCGAAATAAACACCGGATCGGCCAGCAGGCCCGAGTGGCTGTCAACAGGCTGCCGGCGTGCCTCGGTCGCCAGTCTGAACTGTAATGCCCTCGTGACCTCCGGTAACGCAGCCGCTTATATCGCTTTGCAGGGCGTATCACTTTCACTTTCTTACTCAGGTGGAAACGGAGGTGCATATGATGACCTGTTTTTGCCCTCCAGAGGGGTGACCGGCCTCACCGCGCACCTGACAGCAGGAAATGTATCGGTAGGGACTGGATTGCTTTCTTTTGCAGTTAGCGGCACTCCATCTGCACCGGGGAATGCACTGTTCGATCTGGAATTTGGCGGTGAAACCTGTTCTCTGTTGTTAACGGTGGCTGATGTGAATGAATGTGGCGCCTTTCTGGCACCCGGTGTATGGAAAAAATGGATGTGCTTCAATCTTGGTGCCGGCAGTACCAGTATCAATCCGTTCGCTCCTGCCTGGAATAGCGTCGGCAGCTACTGGAGGTGGGGTAATCTGCCCGTGAGTGCACCCGGTCCCGCAGGACCCACACCCACCCAGACGAATGAAGGTAATATCCAGGGGTGGCCAGCGCTCTCAGTTGTTACTCCCGACGATGCATGGTCTGATCTGACCAAAACGACGAAAGACCCCTGTCCCGACGGATTCAGGCTGCCCACGAAGGAAAACTGGGATCAACTCATTGCTAATAACCCGCTGTCTTACACCGGTACGTGGATAGAAAGCACCTCCAATTACAACTCGGGTCTGATGGTGGGCGACAGGTTGTTTCTGCCGGCTGCCGGACAACGCGGTATGACGTACGGCGAGTCCGATAACCGGGGCGACGCCGCCTGTTACTGGAGCAGCAGCCGCTTCGAGGGGAATAACCTGTCCGCATGGTCGTTCTTCGCCGAAAATGGTATTGCCTCTACCGTACTCCTGTCACGTAACAGCGGATTTTCTGTCCGCTGTATCAGTGAATAACCTGTCTGTAGGTTTCATCCATACACTCAATCTTTACCTATATGAATAACAGAATACGCTTTTATATTACGCTGCTGATCCTTGCTGCCTTGGCCGCTTTTACACCCGCTACGGCCCAGTTTGTGGTAGGCGGCGCAGCTCCCGACAGTTCGGCGGTACTGGAGGTGCAGGGAAAAAACGGCGGTTTTTTGCCTCCCCGCATGAGTACCAACGAGCGAAACGCTGTTCAACAGCCGGCTACCGGACTCTTGATTTACAATGCCACCACGCATTGTATGGAGGTGAATGTAGGTACACCGGATTCTCCCGACTGGACGATGGCTGTCTGCCGAGCCGGAAAACTGGACGGGCTCGATTGCTCCAATCCGCTTCTCCTGGGCGGTCTGGTGAAATCGGAACCCGCTCAAAATGTCTCGTTTGTCATTCATTATACCGGTGGCAACGGAGGGGTTTATGAAGAAATTCGTGTTTACTCCACCGGTGTTTCCGGACTTGTTGCCGCTGCCAGTGCCGGTAATCTGGCCGAGGGCGACAGCTCCCTGACTTTCATGATTACAGGTACGCCCGCGAGCGCGGGTATTGCCAGTTTTATGGTCAGAATTGCCGGGAAATCGTGCAGTGTATCGGTACCGGTCCGGTTGCCGGATGCGATTGTCAGTGATTTGCATTGCGGTTCGTACTCTTTCTCCTCTTTACCGATAGCGTGGCACTACAATAATATCGGTCTTTATGTGCCTTATTCAGGCGGAAACGGGGGAGCTTTCGGAGAGCTACAGCTTCAGTCTATGGATGTAACAGGACTTACAGCCAGTCTATCGCCCGGCACCCTGAATGAAGGAGCGGGTATTCTTTTTTTCAGAGTAACGGGTATAACCAATTCCGGAGGAACTGCCCGTTTTGAGCTGACAATTGGCGGAAAAGTATGCATTCTTTATCTGCCTGTCAATGCACCATCGGGTGCAGTCGCTGCGCTGCAATGTAATGCCGCCACCTTCATCGGTTCTCTGACTTCGGGTATTCCTTCTTCTGTCAATAATGTAATCAAATTGCCATACACTGGTGGGAATGGGGGAGCATACACATTCAAGCAGTTTACTTCCACCTCGGTGCCCGGACTGACGGCTACATTGCTCCCCGGAGTTCTGGAAATAGGGTCGGGTACGCTCACGTTTGTTATCACAGGTACTCCTGGTAACGGCGGGTTCGCCCGTTTCAACCTGAAGCTGGGCGATAAAAACTGCAATTTTCAGGTGCAGGTGGCCGGTGAAATACTGTGCGGCGCATACATTGCTCCGGGAGTCTGGAAGCAGTTCGCCTGCTATAATCTTGGCGCGCTGAATATGGTTGATTACCCGTTCACTCCGTCGTGGGATAAAAACGGCGGCTACTGGCAATGGGGCACAAAGGATCCGGTTGCACCCAATCCTGCCAGTCCGTCGGCTGCCGATGCCAACGCCGGTCCGATACCCGGCTGGGTCAACTATATCGCTCCGGACGGAGCATGGCAGGAAACAGTCAAAGGAAGTGAAGATCCTTGTCCCGACTTCTACCGTGTTCCGTCGAATGCTGAGCTGGAGGGAGTGGTGGCGAATAATGCCTCGATCCGTACCGGAACCTGGACTTCAGGGGCTACTAATTACACTGTTGGGACCCTCTTCGGGGATGCTCTGATGCTCCAGGCCGCAGGATGGAGGTTCCATACCAACGGAGAACTCGAGAACAGGGGGTCTGCCGGATTTTACTGGAGCAGCACCGGTACTAACCAGTACTACGGAGCAGGTTTTATCGTGGGAGCCTATGCCAGCTGGGTTTATACATTCGGTCGTGATTTCGGTTTGACTGTACGGTGTATTCATGAATGACATTTAAAAATTACATAATATGAAAAAAATGACCCGGCCTGCGCTGGCCTTCGCCATATTTCTTCAGCACCTGACCATATACCCGCTAACCGCTCAGATGCTGATAGGGGAGGGCACTCCCGACAAATCGGCAGTTCTGGAGGTTAAAAGCAGCAATGCGGGTTTTCTGCTTCCCCGCTTGTCCTCCGCTGGTCGCGACAGTATTTCGAAGCCCGCCACTGGTTTGATGATATTCAATACCTCTACCAGATGCGTGGAGGTGAATTCCGGTACGGGCGCCACTCCCGAGTGGAGGGTGGCTGGTTGCCGCCGTCCGGCTGTTGCATCGGTCAATTGTACCGGAGCAGTAACAGGCGGGATGTTCACCGAAACGCTCGTCGCCAGTAATGTGGAAATTTCCCTGAATTACACTGGCGGGAACGGAGGCCATTACGACGGCGCCAATATTTATTCGCATCAGGTAACCGGCCTCACAGCCAGTCTGAGCGAAGGCAACCTCGCGGAGGGCGACGGCACTCTGCAGTTCCTGGTTTCAGG
>JBEGNB010000253.1:0-4447 GCA_041182785.1 Bacteroidota bacterium | reverse complement strand
TGATACGATAGAACTGGGCAGTAGGCATATTGCTTTGAGTGCTCCAGGTAGCGCCCCTGTTCACGGTGATACCGGCACCGCCGTCGTTACCGATGATCATATTTTTTGGATTGTGGGGGTTAATCCACAGATCGTGGTAATCGCCGTGTGTGCCGGAGAGCTCCTCCCAGTTTTTGCCGCCATCGGTAGAGCGGAGTGCGGGAGCGCTGAGTACATAGATTGTTTCATCGTCTTTCGGGTCGGTGAACAGTTCAATGTAGTACCAGGCGCGCTGAATCAGGCGATGGTCGTTGGTGACCCTCGACCAGCTTTTTCCGGCGTTATTGGACAGGAACAGTCCGCCAGCCTCCTTTTCCGAGTCACTTTCAATGAGCGCATACACCCGGTCGGAGTTGGAGCGGCACACGGCGATGGACATTTTGCCCATTTCTGCGGGGAGTCCTTCCGTCATTTTTTCCCAGGTATCGCCACCGTCGGTGGATTTATAGAGTCCGCTACCGGGGCCGCCGCTGATTACCTGCCAGGGACGGCGGCCATGTTCCCACATGGCGGCGTACAGGATGCGCGGATTATTCATATCCTGAGAGAGTTCAGCGCAGCCCGTTTTATCGTCCACATACAATACTTTTTTCCACGATTTTCCGCCGTCGGTGGACTTGAATATACCTCTATCGGCAGAATTGCCATAGAGTGCACCCTGAGCGGCTACGAGTACCACATCCGGGTTGGAGGGATGAATAACAATCCGGGAAATATGTCGGGTGGCGCCGAGGCCCGATTGTTTCCACGACTTTCCGCCGTCGGTGGATTTATAAACTCCATCGCCCGAGTGCGTCATGACCCCGCGTATGGCGTGCTCGCCCATACCCACATAAATGACATTCGGGTCGTTTTCAGATACAGCGATGGCACCCACCGTGCCAGTTTTGAAGAAACCATCGGAAATATTGCTCCAGGACAGGCCCATATCGGACGTTTTCCAGAGGCCGCCGCCGGTGGTACCCATAAAATAGGTGGTCATATCGCCCGGAACACCGGAAACAGCCACCGATCGCCCGCCGCGGAAGGGGCCTATATTGCGCCACTTGACGGATTTTAGGGCCGTATTCAGGTCGGTTGAGCCGGTTTTGCTGTCGGATTGCGCATGCAGGGAGAGCGACAGTAGAGATAACAGGAACAGAGGTAGCAGTATCTTTCTCACGGTTGGAAAAGTTTGAATGAGGCCGTGAAAGTACTTCATTGGAAGAATGAGAAGCGTGATTTGGTGAATAATAACCTGAAAAAATAGAACAAATGGTAATTTTGCGTCAGAATCACCAAAAAATATCGCCATGAATTTCGATTTGCTGCTTGAGAATCTGACAAACCCGGCTTTATTGTTCTTCATCCTGGGCGTTCTGGCAGTTTACCTGAGAAGTGATCTGGAGATACCCTACAACTCCTCGAAATTCATCTCCTTGTATCTGCTTTTCTCTTGGGCCAGCGTGCTGGTTACCCATGATCCTTCCAACCGGTTTATTTTCGGTATTCTGGCGGCGAGTGCTTCGTACATTGCGGTGCCGGCGGCCATGAAAATTGCTGCGCCCCGGTCGAATCCCGGCTTGCTGTTGCCCATGGCCCTTGCGGTCACCTTCCCGATGAACATCACAGTGGGTATGCCACTTTACTGGCAGATTGTGCAGATGACGATGTGAGCATTGGCTCAGTCATCATCGCGGCCCAGCAGTTCCCGGAGTTTTGCCCTGTGTGGTTTACTGACCGGGAGTTCCTGGTTATTCACTACAATTATTCCCGATTTCAGGTTGATTTGCTGAATGGAATTCTTCCGGACGATAAATCTGCGGTGAATCTGCAGGAATTGATCGGACGGCAGTTTATTCATAATTTCCTGAATAGTCATCCGGATCATGAAGGACTTGTTACTGACGGAGATAATTTTGCAGTAGTTTTCCTCAGACTCGGCGAGCAGTATTTCTGAGTGAGTTATTTTGTGAAAAATCTCGTTTTTTCTGACAAAAAAGAAATCCTGGTTGGTACTGCCTGTTCGGGATTTTTCCTGGCTTAAGGAAGATACCCGGGTCAGGGCATTATTCAGGGTGGCGGCGAGAGTGTGTTTCTCGACTGGTTTTCTGAGGTAACCGAAAGTTAAAGTACCCCGTGTTTTCTCTTCATAAGCGGGATCAATTATGGCCGTCATGTAGAGGATCGGGATATTGAGGTGAGCGATTGCTTTGCCGACATCAATACCGCTGAGTCGTCCTCCGATATTGATATCCATGAATATGATATCCGGTTTCAGGGAGTATATCTGGTCGAGAGCTTCAGCTGAATTATCGGTTCGGGAGTAGCAGGTGTAGCCCAGTTCGTGGAGTAGCATCTCCAGTTCGAGGGCAAAGGAAAGATCATCTTCTACGATAAGAATTCGGAGTTCGCTCATGGCAGTGGATACCGCGCCGGGCTACAGTCGGGCCCCAAAGGTATCATTTATTTTGTTCAGTTATCCTGAATTAGCAAAATACATGCTGTATTTGCATAAATACGTACTTTTGGTTTTTATTATCCTGCTATCTATATTCGTTCGCTACATCATCCGCTTCATTTTACTAATTAAAACCAGTACTATGAAATCACTTTGTTTGAGTACTCTGCTGCTATTTTTTATCCCGATAATCTCCTTGTCGGGCCAGAGTTCTAATGATCTTAAAGAGAAACTTAACCGGAATCTTGCGTCGGAAGAGCGGCTGGAGGTACTGAGAAGTCTGATTACGCTCTTGCTCAGTGAAGACAAGTCACAGGTGAAATCAGTATATCTGCCGATGTTGCATGAGGAGGTAGCAAAGTCGGGAAACAGGGAGTTTCTTGCATATGAAACGGAAATTAACGCCAGTTTGATGTACCTGAGTGGCCAAATTGATTCTGCGCGTGTTTTATTCCTGCGTGCACGCGATCTTTATGTGGTGGCTGGCAAGCAGGACAAGTCACTCAACGCCTATTGCAGGGTGGGTATTATGCACAGTTTGAAGGGAGATTACAACCGTGCGGAGCAGATATATCGGGAGGTAATGTCATCCGGAGCAGGTTATCGTGAAGTGATGGCGCAGGTAAATAACCAGATGGGTTCTGTGTTTCAGTACCGGGGTACCAAGGATTCAGCATTGATTTATTACAGAAAGTCGACAGAACTCTATGAGCTGCTCAAGGATACTGCCGGGATGATGCGTCCGATGCACAACAGTGCGATTCTGCTGAAAGAGGGTGGAAAAAATGCAGAGGCACTTGAACTTCTGATGCGGGTAAAATCGTGGAGAGAGCAAAAAAAAATGTACCGCGACCTTTATAATACGGTGAACGCCATCAGCGGTATTTTTCTGAAAATGGGGGAGTATGCGCGTGCGATGGAATTTGCCGAGCAATCGTACCAGTATGCAGCACAGCAGAAAAATAACGCATTGATGATGTCGGCCCTGGGGAGTATTGCCAGCATCAACTCGGAGGTGAGAGACTATGACAGTGCCGTACGGTATCTCGAGCAGGCTAAAACAATCGCAGAATCTACGGAAAGTACCGATGATCAGTTATCCATCATGTATAAACTGGGTTTGGTATGGATGAATGCAGGCAAACATGAGCTGGCAGCCGGAATACTGGAAAAGGCTGTCGGGATGATGGACAGGAGTGGTCCGTCGAGGATAGGGCCCAATATTCTGGTATCACTGGGGCAGGCATATCTGCTGTCAGGCAGGCTGGACGAGTCGAGGAAACTGCTGAACAGGGGTATCGAAACAGCAAAAACCATGGGGCAGGAGGGCGTCAAAAACGATGCAATCGGATTACTCGGTCGGATATACCTCCGCGAAAACAAACCGTATGAGGCAATAAGAGCGGCTGAAATCGCCTATAAAAGTTCCCTGGAAGAGGGGTTTCTCAATAATCAGATAGAACATCTCTCTACACTATACGAAGCGCACAAACAGGTGGGCAACTACAAAACCGCGCTGCTCATGCACGAGCGCTACAGGGCTCTGAAAGATTCGGTCAACAGCTCCGATCGGGTGAGGCAATTAACCGTGAAAACCCAGCAGTTTGAGTTTCGCCTCGAACGCGAGCGGGCAGCTGCAGAACAGCAGCAGCGCGAATCGGCATTGCGCGCGCGGGCAATACAAAACGAGATTATCGCAGTTTCCGTTATAATCCTTGGTATTCTTGGGCTGTTTTACTTTTTAAATGTAAGGGCAAAAAATCGCATCATTTCAAGAAAAAATGAGGAACTGGAATCACTGAACAGTACGAAAGACCAGCTTTTTGCCATCATCGGCCACGATCTGCGAAAGCCTGCACTTTCTCTGCGCGGAATCAGCGGTAAAGTCAACTACCTGATTAACAGAAAGGAATTTGAATCACTCAACAAACTTGGGGCCCAGATTGAGCAGCAGGCACAGGCCATGCA
>JBEGNB010000252.1:0-4863 GCA_041182785.1 Bacteroidota bacterium | reverse complement strand
AAAAAAAAATATTTTTAAAATATTATAAATCATATATTTGCAAAAATATTTGTCTATATGATTAATTCAAAACTGTGGCAAATACTTTCTGTACTCACACGTGAGGAATGGAACGAGCTGTGTGATTTTGTTGAATCTCCATACTTTAACAAACGCGCAGAGGTAGTCAGATTACTGCATGCGCTGGAACAATACCGCAGGGGAGAACCCGATAAAATGGCGGTTTTTGGGCAGGTTTTTCCCGGAAAGGCCTTCAGTGATCACAGGCTGCGACAGTCAATGAGTTTTCTTTTACAGCTGGTATATGCATACCTGGAATTACAGGGATTCAGAGCGGCTGAACCAGACAGGCTTCTGGTGCGTTCTGCGGCAATGCGCCGTCGCGGACTAAACGACAGGAGTGCGGAAGTGTTGTCAATTGCTGCAATTCAGCTGAATGAAGGAATATCGCGGAATGCAGATTATCACGACCTGTGTTACCGGATAGCACTGGATTCTTATAAAACACGCTTTGAACGCATCACACCCGGGGCTGCAGAAATGCAGAATCTGTCGGATGGACTTGATCACGCATACATATCCCGGAAACTATGGCAGGCATGCTTTCTCTGGTCGCACCAGCAGATGTCGGGTACATCGTATAATCACGGTCTGCTGTCCGCGGTGGTAACTTATGTGGAGCAAAACAGTCTGGCAGATATTCCGGCAATTGGCACCTACTTTTATTGTTACAAGGCACTCACAGGGACCGATTCTGACAATAACTTTGAGAAATTTATCCGCAAATTGCAACAGGAGAATAGCCGATTCTCGGACGAGGAACTGCGCGACTTGTACCTGCTGGCATTGAATTTTTGTATCAGAAAGGTAAACGGAGGATCAAGGACTTATCTGGCATTTCAGTTTGAGTTATACAGAGATGGTATTTCGCGCGGATATTTCACCACGGAGGGCACGCTCTCACGGAATACTTACCTGAACGCAGTAACAACGGCTCTTGCCTTGCAGGAATATGACTGGGCAATACAGTTCACTGATAATTACCGGGGGCAGCTGCCTGTACCATACCGGAAACCACTCTGGCAGTTCAACCACGCCCGATTGTCGTTTGCCCGCCACGATACCGGCCGGGCGCTGGAACTGCTCCGCGATATGGAAGTGCGCGACACTATGCTGATGACGGCCATCAAAACACTCCAGATCAAAATATTCTACGAAACATCCGAAATGGACCTGTTGGAATCTCACCTGCAGGCGCTTCAGACGTTTATCAGGCGCCGGAAGGCTGATATGGGTTATCACCAGACTAACTACCTGAATATGATCAGGTTATTGCGACGCAGGATGGAAATTCCTGACTCGGATCGGGAGGCAGTGAGAAACTGGACTATTCAGGTTATAGAAACCCCGGATGTGGCGGAGAGAGACTGGTTGCTGGGGGCGTAGTTGATGAGATAATCTCTCCCTACTGCCCTGGCACAAAATTGCGCTCATACGTTTCCCACGGGACACGCTTGTGACTGTCAGAGCCAAAATAATTGATGATGGCCTCCATCTTGGCAGCATCCTGATAGCCGGGAACGGGCTGAATCAGATTCTGGCTTTCATCCAGAAAGACCACCGTAGGGTAGGAAAGCTTGTTGTTCAGCCAGAAAGCAGCCAGCTCGTGATGCCCGCGACTACCATTGCTTTTGAACTTGTAGGTCCTGTCCTTGAAGAAAACATCACCCGTTTGCTCGGCATTAAACTTCACCGGGTAATATTTCTCATTCAGATAACGGGCCACCGAAGCCGATACAAATGTGGTACTGTCCATGTGACGGCACCAGCCGCACCAGTCGGTATAAACATCCACAAATATCTTCCGGCGTTCGGTCTTGCAGCGCTCAAGTGCCTGCTCAATGGTCATCCACTTTACGTAACCTTTCGTAACAGACTGAACCGGCTTGCGCTGGGGTGCCGTCCGGGCTGCAGAGCCGGCCGTAGCGGGCTGACTGGACGGACGGGCAGTATTGGTGGTACGGAGGTTGGTTTCGGAAGGCGTGAGCCGGGCTCCCTGATCAGATCCGCCTTTTGCCCTTTCCTGACTTTGCTGCGTCACAGGTCGTGCCGGAGCAAGACTGGCCGGACGACTTACGGGTGTACCCACAACGGGACGCTGAGCGCTGGCGGCAAGGGCCGCCAACACCAATATACCGGTTAATGCAAGAAATCGAACGACCAAATTCATTGGAGTGTGGTTTCAGTGGACAAATGTAGCAAATGTAAAACTGCATTTCACACGAATGTCCCGGCGGGAAAGGACATTTTAAAAGAACTTTAACCGCTCAAACGGTCCCCGGGCTTTTTCAGTGCCATTTTTCAATGGCACGATGCTCATACCGCTCCATCTTTTCCAGTAACTGAGGGATGGTCGGGGCATCTATGCAGAGCATCCGGTTCTGTTCTTTCAGAAATGCATTTTCCACCATTACATCAAGCATCTGAAGCAACGGGTTGTAGTAGCCATGCAGATTCAGCAGGCCGACCGGACATTTGTACTGGTGCAGCTGAGCCAGCGTGAGTGCCTCGAAATGTTCGTCCATGGAGCCATATCCCCCGGGGAGGGTAATAATTCCGTCAGTTCCTTCTATCAGCAGTTTCCTGCGCTCCGACATACTCTCCACCACAATCATGTCTTTTACGCCTGCGTGCGCGAGCTCGAGTCCGTACAGCTGATGTGTGATGATACCCGTAATCTCGCCGCCCGCTGCCAGCACGGCATCGGCCAGTACACCCATCAGGCCCACGCTTCCGCCGCCGAATACTACTTTGGTACCGCGCTGTGCCAGAATGGTGCCCAGCTCGGTGGCGGCAGCCTCGAACCAGAGCTGATTGCCCTTGTTGGCGCCGCAAAATACTGCTACTGACTTCATAAAATGTGTTTGCTCGTTGAAATGATGGGGCGAATATCCGCAATTTTACCCGACAGGGCAATTCAAAACTGGAAATAGATAAATGGCTGCACTTCCGCCGACTTCACCTGCATTACCAGGGCCGCAATCAGGGTAATCAGGGCTGCCTGAAAGAATACGGGCATACCCGTCACCATCTCTTGTGTACGATGCTCCATGTATGCAGGCATCATGTGGAGTCCGTATCCGAGCAGCATCCAGAATACCACCGGTGTATATCCCCGAAGAAAGTCTCCGAGATACTGTGGCTCAAAATGATACCATATCTGACTCAGCATGGAGTAAACATTGTCGAGACCCTGGGCGCGGAAAAAAATCCAGCAGAAACAAACGAAGTGAAACGTGAAGATACCGCCAAGAACACTCCTGAATAATCCGGGCGACGACGAAATATTCTGCTTGAAGAAACGCTCCACCGCGAGCATGAGCCCGTGAAGCCCGCCCCAGATAATGTACCGCAGCGCAGCTCCGTGCCACAGTCCTCCAAGCAGCATGGTAATCATCAGGTTAATGTAGGTACGAATCCCTCCTTTTCTGTTACCACCCAGCGGAATGTACAGATAGTCGCGCAGCCAGGTGGACAGCGAAATGTGCCATCTCCGCCAGAACTCGGTCAGACTTCTCGACTGGTAGGGCGAGTCAAAGTTAACCGGAAACTTGAACCCGATGAGCAGGGCTATACCAATAGCCATATCGGAATACCCGCTGAAGTCGCAGTAAATCTGCAGGGCATACCCGTAAACAGCAAACAGGTTCTCCAGTCCGGTGTACTGCAACGGCGAATCAAATACTCTGTCAACAAAGTTGGCACTGATATAGTCGGAGATGACAGCTTTCTTGAATAATCCCGTACAAATCAGGAATACCCCGCGACCAAAGTCTTCACGCGTGACAAGGGGTGTTTTATTGATCTGCGGCAGGAAATCGGCAGCCCTGACTATCGGACCAGCCACCATCTGCGGGAAAAATGTCACAAAAAAGGCGTAATCGAGCATATTGTCGAGCGCCTTCAATTCACCTCTGTACACATCTATGGTGTAGCTCAGCGACTGAAATGTGAAAAACGATATGCCTACAGGCAGGAAAACTTTCGAGGGATCAAACGGAGCACCGGTCAGTTCGCTCCATAGTTCAGAATACACGTTGTATTTGAAATATACGAGCATCCCGAGATTGACTACCAGACTGACCACCAGCAATCCGATTTTTTTCGAACGCGTAGGGGCGGCCTCCATCCACCGCGCCAGATTATAGTCCACCACCACAATCACTACGTGGAGCAGCCAGTAAATACCGGCACATTTATAGTAAAAATAAAGGGAAAACAGGGTGACCCACAGGATGCGTATGCGCTGATGAGGCAACAACATCCGGTAAACAAACAGGAATCCGAGGAACAAAAAGATGAAAAAGCCACTGTTGAACAGCAGCTTTGCGTTGGGGTCGTAAATAAACTGACCGAGTATTTTGTCTGGATCCAATTCCATCACGGCGGCGCAAATGTACGTTACGGTTGTCTATTATCATAAGGGTAGAAATACCCTGGCAACCAGTTTCAAAAAAGAAAATGATGTCATTTTGCCGAAAAAACCGATTTTAGCGGCGGCTGCCGTTGTGCGCCTTGTTCTGCATGAAAAGTCCATCGCTTGTTGCTCTCTGGCTGTCTTTTGCCATTATCGCTGCTTCTTCGCTGCTGTATTTCCCCAAATGGAAAATGCAGGGCACGGAGGCCACCATCAGCTGGGATGTGTCGGGGTACTATATGTATCTGCCATCCGCAGTCATTTATCACGATATGAAAGAGTTGGCCTGGTGGGACGGTATCGCCGCGAAGTACACCCCCGGTCCGGGTATGGGACAGGCGTTCAAACACCCTTCCGGCAATTATGTGATGAAGTATCCGATGGGA
>JBEGNB010000251.1:0-9613 GCA_041182785.1 Bacteroidota bacterium | reverse complement strand
CTGGAGGGTGCTAAAAATCCTCCAAATTAACAACAATGGTCTTATACCCCTTTTTCAGGGCAGCTTTCTGCATGGAAACGGCGTCCTTGCGCTCATCGAAGGGGCCTATGAGTACCTTGCTCACGGAGGTTCGGGCTACGTTGTCCTTGACAGAGTACACCAGCGGATTACCCGGAAAGTCATTTTGCAGTTTTTTAACCAGCGGGAGGACGTTACTGGCATCGGCGAATGCACCCACCTGGATGCAGTACCCGCTCTTTGGAGGCTGCGAGGTACTGATTTCGAAGAGCTCGCTGGTAATATCTTCCTGACGGGCGGTTTCCGGAATTCTGTTGTCGTAGGGATCCTCGTATTGCTCTCTCCCTCTGGAAGAATAGCCCTTGCTCCCCGGGGCTTCGCTCTGCCTGACTGGCTCCCGGACCGGTTCGGGTGCTGACGGGAGGGCTTTTCTGTTTTGTTCGGTACCCACCTTTGGTGTGCCACCCGAGCCAATAACCTCTATTTTGACGCGCGTCTGACCTTCCCGAACCAGCCCAATGGCCTCGGCTGCCCGGCGGGAGAGGTCAACAACATATCCATCTATGTAAGGACCGCGGTCGTTGACCCTTACCTCCACATATTTCCCGTTATCCACACGGGTTACCCTTAAGCGGGTTCCGAAGGTGTGCGTTTTGTGTGCACAAGTGAGCTGGTTCTTGTCATAACGCTCGCCGCTTGATGTCGGACTGCCCTGCATCTTGTCTGAATAGAAACTCGCCTTTCCGTATTCGGGTTTTCCCGGCATATTGAATGAAGTAAGGCCAGACAAAACAGCCAGCAGAAAAAGGACTAATGCAGGTTTATTCATGATCGCACGGGTTTTAGAGCACAGCATTCTCTTGCCAACTTTTGTGGCGTTACAGGTCATCTACGCCACAAAAGTAACGGATTTTCGCAAACACATCCTGAATTATCGTTATGCGAATCAGTGTGTTATGATAAAACTGCCTGTTTCACCCGAGTTTCGGGCTTTCCAGAAATACACCCCCGGAGCCTTGAAGAGGGCGGGTTCGAGTCTTATCGTATTTCCGGGCTCTATTTCGAACAGGTGTATGGGCACACCGTTGTTGTCAACAATCCGAACGGATTCCCTGCTGCCGGAATTGGCAAGTTGGCACCATATACCTTCCCTGCCTGCCGGGTTGGGGCTGAAAGTGATACCGGCGGCTTTTTCACTCCAGAGCACCACTTCGAAAGCTGCACCCTCGCTGCTGAATGCCGCACTCCGGGTAGGGATATCTGCCGTTGACAGAATATCTCTCAGCTGTATATTCTTTTTCGCCCTGAAAACGAGTCTGAACCACGGCCCCGTGCTTTCCGGCTCAAAAGAGAAAGAAATAATACCCTGATCTGGTCTGCTGTTACAGTTTGCCTGTTCATTGAATGACGGGTGGAGCGATTCCACTCTTTCAAGCAGTACTGCTTCCGTATTGAAGAGCAGCGTGAACTGAATGGCGGCGATGGCATCCTGTGCGTTTCCAACGGTTACATCAAAGGTTTCGCCCTGCTGAGCGGTGAGGTTGGGGACTTCAAGTGAATACACACCCTGACTGCGTTCTCCGCCGGTGCGGGCGTTTGGTGCTGCCGTACCGTTTACATCACCGACCTTCACAGCAGTGAAGTCGAGGCCGGTGATATTGTCAGCACCGGTCTGTACCTTTTTTGACTCTGGCGGTACCGGGCTGAACGGGTTGAACGGATTGGGAAAGACATGGGATTTGTCAACAAACCGCCAGGAAGTATTGTTGGCGAGTGCCGTATCAATACCGAGAATGAGTTTTCTGAAGGCGATGATATCGGCCGTGGTAACGCTGCCCGACTTGTTGGCATCGGCCGCGATGAGCTTCCAGGGAGATCCCAGTGGCTCAATACCGAGAATATGTTTACTGATGAGCACCAGATCGAATGTAGTGAGTCCGTTCAGCGGGTTGTCGTTCCGGTACGGTTTTACTTCCACGGAATCGCAGCCGGGTATATTGTTCAGTGCAAACTGACCGGCACTTTGGGAGAAAATGCTGCCAATCTTCACATCACTTACACCATTGCCTTCTTCAGTCCGGATAGTACCTGCCAGATTTACGGTTACCGGAGGCTGGTGTGCCAGTATGGAATCGAGCGGCATCGTCCAGATTCCGCGTGCATAAGTGGCTGCCACCAGTTCGTTTCTGAACGGGTGAATATCGAGGTCAAAGACCGGGACAGAGGGGAAGTTGGAGCCCAGCTGACTCCATTTCTGTCCGCCGTTGCGAGTGTAATACACACCGCCATCAGTACCGGCAATAAGGAGGGAATCGGCATGTCCCGGAATAATGAATACGTCGTTTACCGGTATTTGTGGCAGATTTCCTGAAATATTAATCCAGGAAGTGCCGTTATCGTCTGATCTGTGTACGCGTGCGATCTTTTCATTGTCTCTGAATCCGGAGTGCGTAACGAATATCCTGTTGGACAGGGTGGGAGAGTATTCAACCGATGTGACATACCTTTCAGGCAGATTCCCGGTGATTTGTACCCAGGTGCCTGAAGGGTCTCGGCGCCACACATTCCCGTCGGAGGTACCTGCGAGGAGTTTTTCTGCTACCAGTGGCGATTCACTGATACACGACACCGTATGAAAGCGGGGGCCGTAGATAATCCCGTCTGTCAGGTCGCCGGATATAGGCGCCCATCCGGTGCCTTCGGACACATAAGCCCTGAAAGTTCCGGCGAACATCCGCCCGGATCCGTGTTTACTCATGAACATGGGAGTATCCCAGTTACAGCGGTCGTTGGTGCCGAGGCAGGGCGTACCGAAATTCCATGTAACACCTCCGTCAGTAGTCTGGTGTACGGTTCCGTTTTGTATTTCTATCCAGTATCGCTGGGGGTCTGACGGGTCGAAGGCACACCTGAACCCGTCGGCTGCAAAAATGGAGACCCAGTTATTGATCTGGCTTCCACCGGTACCTTTCTGAATACCGTTATCCTGAGTTCCTATCCAGTACAGGTTGGGCTCATGCGGGTTGATGGATACCTGATAAATCTGGGTGGTTGGCAGGTTCTTGCTTTTATTCCAGATTGACTGACCCGGATTATTCCGATATACCCCACCATCGTTGGCCCAGTATCGTCGCCCTGAGGGAGTAAAAATCAGGTCATGGCAGTCGGCATGACCTCCTGCGGCTGACATCCAGCTGTTGCTGCCGGGTTGTTTTCGCCAGAGCAGGATAGCCAGGAAATAGACATCTTCATCGTTCAGCGGGTTCAGGCGGATTTTGCCGAAGTACCAGCCGAAATTTCCGCAGGCATCTTCGAGAGAAGTGATATTGACCGGTGAGAATGAATTGCCGCCATCGGTTGTTTTGTGCATACTGTGCGGAGTTGACAGCGAGTCTATGTACAGCACATACAGTTTGTCCGGATTGGTTTGTGAAACGGCGAGACCTGTTCGACCGAGTGTGCCGGTCGGGAGGCCATTGGTGAGTTGTGTCCAGGTAGTACCGCCGTCAGACGACTTGAATATCCTGGCATTCGGTCCGAAAATAACTGATTCCTTGTTGTTTCTGATTCTGTCCCAGAACGATGCGTACAGGATATTGGGGTTGGCTGGCGACATGACCAGATCACTTGCGCCGGCCTGATTGCTTACAAACAGCACCTTTTCCCAGGTAGCTCCTCCGTTGTTGCTTCTGAAGATACCCCGCTCGGTATCACGCACGTAGGGATTACCCATCGCAGCCACAAATATCTGCTGTGAGTTGGTCGGATTGACCACCACTTTGGATATAATTCCCTTGTCGGCGAGGCCGAGATAGCTCCAGGATTCGCCGGCGTCGGTGCTTTTATAAACGCCATTTCCGTTGTAGGCGATGGAGGGGACGTTCGGGTCGCCGGTACCTGCATAAACTGTGTTGGGATTTGACGGGTCGAAGGTGATATCGCCGATGGAGAGTTCAATGTTGTCATCGAAGACCGGATACCAGTTGGTTGCACCGTCAACCGTTTTGAAAATACCGCCGGTGGAGAATCCGGCGAGCACGACATTTTCGTCGTCGGGTTTGGCGGCGAGTGCGTTACAGCGCCCTGCCACGTTGGAGGGCCCCTGCATCGTCCATTCCACGCTGTTGTTCCCGCATCCGGGTATGCGCGCGTGGGCTTGCTGGTCAGCTTCCGCCCTCATTTCACGCAGCACACGTCTCCAGCCTTTCCAGTCGAAAAAAGTATCCGGATAGGATCGTTCCAGGGCGAACATCTCGTTGGGCATACTTTTTTCGTCGAGCCTGTTTCGGTAAACTTCAGGCCTCGGACTGCAGGCAAATGCCAGCATGGCAAGTGCGATAACGGCAAAATGGGATACTTTTTGCTGCATGACAATCGGTTTGGTATAAATTGAAGAAAGTAACTTCCTGAAACCGGGTGCTAAAATCGGGCCGGAACCTATCTTTCCGCCCAAAAATACGAAACAATGTCATTTTTGTTCATAGCAATTGTGTGTTCTGTCCTGCTTGGCTTCATTTTCAAGCTTTTTCTGCGCTTCAAAGTGGATACCTTTCAGGCTATTGTATTCAATTATTTCACTTGTCTGACTTGCGGCTGGATACACCTGGGTCATTTCCCTGTCGAAAGGGCGACCTTTGACATGCCGTGGTTTCCTTACGCCTTGTTCCTTGGGCTGATTTTCATTTCAGGATTTTACACCTCAGCCCTCACCGTGCGCTTTTTCGGCGTGACAGTGAGTCAGGTGATGCAGAAAATGTCCATTCTCGTTTCGGTACCTTTTGCTGTTTTTATCTGCGGAGAATCGGCTGGAATTGGCAAAGTAGCCGGGTTTTTCATGGCACTTTGCGCCATAGTGCTGGTTAATTTTCCATTCAGGGCGCGCGAAAGTGAACAAGAAGGGCAAAAGACGGGTTTATGGTGGATACCTTTGATTACGTGGGTGCTTGCCGGTGTTATTGAAGTCGTGTTTCTCCAGGTTCAGTACGGCCAGCTGGCTGATATGGGCAAACCTGACTTTATTGTAACAGTGTTTGGTACCGCCGGTCTGGTCGGTCTGCTCTTTGCAGTTCGGGGCTGGGCTACCGGAAAAATGGTATTTGCCTGGAAAAACCTGGTCGCAGGAATTGCCCTCGGTATCCCCAACTATGGGTCTATGCTGTTCATGCTGTGGGCCCTGGCCGACGGATTGGGGGGCTCGGTTGTTTTTCCGGTTAACAATGTGGGTATCATTGTGGCAACTGCCATCGGTGCCGTACTCATTTTCCGTGAACACCTCTCCCGGATTAACTGGGCAGGGGTGGGACTGGCAGCTTTGTCAATCATCTTAATGGCGTTCTGACGCAATACAATGGAAAACAAGAACGAATTCCTGTTTCACCCCAAAAATGTAATGCTCTTTCTGCTGCTGGCCGGACTGAGTTTTCTGTTTCTCGCACTCACAGTATCCTACATTTACATCAGGGTAACCAACGATGTGCCGCCAGTAAAGTTGCCGCTCCTGTTTTTATTCAACACGGTGATTCTGCTCGGCAGCAGCCGTACCATGATGCTGGCACGCAAGGCATATATCGAAGATAATACGCTTAAATATCAGCATTACCTGCTTCGTACCATGCAGTTGTCGCTGGTTTTTACCCTTTCCCAGTGCGTGGCCTGGTGGTTACTTTTCAACGACAACATACTGCTGAGCAGTTCCACCACTACGGCTTTCCTGTATGTGATTTCATTCACGCACCTCGCGCACGTGCTCGTGGGACTGCCATTTTTATACCTGTTTTACCGGGCTGCGAAAAAATATATGATTGATCCGGTTACAGTACTCGTTTATTTCTCTGACCCCGAAAAACGACTCAAACTGCGCCTTTTGACTATTTACTGGCACTTTCTGGATCTGCTCTGGATATATCTTGTGCTGTTTTTCGGAATAAATATGTTTGTATAACAACTTTGATGGTATAAATGTACATATTTGTGTGCTTAATACATACATTTGGGGCTGATATATCTTTTTAACCAACCATCAACTTTTTACATGAAGCAGCTGATTACAATTTTTTGCCTGTTCATGGTCACTCTGCTGGTTCAGTCTGATGTTTTGGCTCAGCCAACAGAAGCACTGACTATCAGACAAAACTGGTACAACTACACCACGCCCCAGCCAGCATTTGAGGACTGGACAGATGTGTTTTCTGATCTGAATGGTCGGGGACTCGAGCTTGCGTATAGCCGTAATTTGTCCAACCGCACCTGGTTGGTTATTCCTGCCAAATTCGGAGTTGGCTATCAGCCTCAGAGCGACCGCAATCTTTTCCTGGGTAATCTTGATTTGCTGTTTGAAAATCGCTTTTTCAAACACGGCAGTCTGATTAACCCTACCGTCCAGCTGGGTGTGGGAACCACCTGGGATTTCGACCAGGAAGCCTTTGACCTGAATGTACCGGTAGGCGCTGGCCTGAATATCATGCTCCTCCCCAATGTTTATCTGAACCTGCAGTCCCAGTTCAGATTCTCCATCGAAAATCGCGCGGGCTGGCACCACGGTGGTGGTCTTGTGTTTATGTTTAATGAACTGGATCGCGACAAGGACGGTATCAAGGACACAGACGACAAGTGCCCGGATGTGCCTGGTGTTGCTGCTCTTATGGGTTGCCCCGACCGTGATGGCGACGGCATTACCGATACGGCTGACAATTGCCCAGATGTACCCGGTATTGCCGAGCTGAACGGATGCCCTGACAAAGACGGCGACATGATTACGGATGCAGAAGATGACTGTCCGGAAGTAAAAGGTCTTGCCGCGCTCAAAGGCTGTCCCGATACTGACAACGACGGTATCACAGATGCTTCTGACAAGTGCCCGACCGAGCCCGGTCCCGCGTCAACCAACGGTTGCCCGGACAAGGACGGCGACAGTATCATTGACAGCGAAGATAAATGCCCGACCGACAAGGGTCCGAGGTCAACTATGGGTTGCCCTGACCGTGACTCCGACGGTGTAGCTGACAAAGACGATGCCTGCCCCGACAAGAAAGGTGATTCGATGCACAAGGGTTGTCCCGACACCGATGGCGATTCCGTTTATGACAACGAAGATCGTTGCCCCGATGTACCCGGTGTAGCGTCGCTCAATGGATGTCCGGAAGAAAAGCCGCCTTTCACCTCGCGCACGGTATTGTTTGAATCTGAAAGCAGCAAGATTTCCAAAGAGGGAACTGTAATACTGGATGAAGTAGCTGCGGCTCTTGCAAAATACACCAAATACAGTGTCACCATCGGTGGCCATGCTGATAACACTGGTAGCGCTTCCTATAATCAGAAGCTCTCCGAGCGCCGCGCAAAGAGCTGTGCCGACTATCTTGCGGGCAAGGGTATAGATGCCACCCGTATCAGGCAGGAAGGTTTTGGCGAGTCCAAACCGGCTGCTGACAACAAGAAATCCGCCGGTCGCAAGCAAAACCGCCGCGCAGAGTTCGAGTTGAAAATATGAGTTGAAAAATTGAGTTACATATAAAATCGGGGTTCAGGGTTTCGCACCTTGAACCCCGATTTTGTGTACCCTGCATCAGATTCTGCCAGAGAGTCCTGGAAAATGTGTTACAGGTGCTGCCGACATACATACACAGTTACGGCGTCAATCATTCCAGCCTACATGGAGGAATTTATGAATGTCCTTTCCGGTGGAGTTCTACACACTCACCATACTCCGCCAATTCCTGCTGCCCACAGTGCCTTGTTCAGTTCTGGCAGCCTGTTTTTCAGTATATCATCGCCGCGTGATTTCAGGGTAGTCCACTGAGTATCCAGTTGATTTTTCAGGTCAATATTGGGCTGGTTTACCCGGGCAATATCGCTCTCTGTCTGGTTGAGCAGGAACATGTAGTTGGCAGAGAACTTGTTGGGGAAGTTCTCCACGTCGTCGTATGCTTTGGATTTGCGCTGCACCATATCTTCATCCCATGTTTTCATGGCAGCCGAGAGGTCGGAGGCTTTTTTGCGCACATCCGCGAAGGCACTGCCGTTCAGTTTCGGGATCAGTTGATCGAGTTGCTGCCTTTTTTCATTCAAAGCGTTAATCATACGGTGCATTTCGGTTACCTTCTGCTCCATATCGAGCATGATGCGGTGATATTCCTCGTACTCTGCCGGGGTAGCGGGGTAGAGCGGATTGGCCACAATTTCGGCGGTGGTTGTTTCCTTTTTTGATCCGGCGGTCAGGGTAACGGTGTACCGGCCGGGCGATGCCTTGTGTCCGGAGAAACTGTTCTCAAAGTAGGTGTCGGGTACGCCCGGGATGGTGGGGTAGCGCATATTCCATACAAAGCGGTTTAGTCCTTCTTTGGCAGACAGCACAGGAACGGCCGACGGACCTCCTTCCCAGGTTTTTTCGGTGCTGTCTCTGACGGAAGAATAGCTGTTTACCAGTTCGCCGGCAGCGTTTCTGATTTCTATCTGTATTGTTTCCCCTGCTTTGAGTGCGGGTAACCGATAATATAAAACCACTCCGTTGGCCGGGTTTACTCCTTCTTCGCTGTTCATTCCGCTGAATGAATCATCGGAACCGTTCAAATCGCTGCCGCCATTGACGAGCAGAGCGGGTTCGGGCTGGTAAAGGGTGAGCTCATCGCCGGATTTGTACTGCCGGAGCAGTCCCATGTCGTCGAGGATCCAGAATGACCTGCCGGAGGTGGCAGCAATCAGGTCGCCCTGATGAATCTTCAGGTCAGTGATGGGGGTGACAGGCAGATTCAACTGGAAAGACGACCAGTTTTTTCCGCCATTCCAGGAAATAAACAGTCCTGATTCAGTACCTGCGAAGAGCATATCTTTTCTGACCGGATCTTCCCTGACCACGCGGGTAAATGCCGTGTCAGGAATACCCGCGCTGATATTGGTCCATGTTTTTCCGTAGTCGGTTGATTTGTACAGTCCGGGCCGGTGGTCATTGAATTTATACCGGGTGGTAGCGATATATACCGTTGCCTTGTCGTGGGGCGATACCTCAATAGCGTTAATCAGACATTCCTCGAGTCCCTGGGGAGTTACATTTTTCCATGTTTTGCCACCGTCGCGGGTGACGTGCACCAGTCCGTCGTCGCTGCCGGTCCAGATCACCCCTTTCTCCTGAGGCGATTCGATGACATAACTGAGCGTTCCGTAGTTTTCCGCGCCAACGGCTTCATTGGTATAGGGCACACCCGGGCGGCCCTGTTTTGATTTGTCGTTGCGGGTCAGGTCGGGCGATGCTTCCGTCCAGGTGCGACCCATATCGGTGGTTTTGAGCAGCACTTGTGCTCCGTGGTAGTATGTATTCGGTTCGTGTTTCGACCAGATAATGGGAGCATTCCAGTTGTAGCGGTACTTCATGTCTTTGGCATCCATACCGAGATACTGAACAGGCGCGGCCATGATATTGGTACCGGCTTTTGCGGTATTATCGAGCACTTCAATTGTACCCTGGTAGCTGCCGCCGAGTACGTAGCGCGGGTTATCGGGATCGAAGGCGAGGAAAGCACTTTCGCCGCCGGCGGAGTACGTCCAGCTGGCGGTGGAGATATGCCTGCTGCCGAACTCGCGGTGTGCGATGGACACGGAAGAG
>JBEGNB010000250.1:0-3207 GCA_041182785.1 Bacteroidota bacterium | reverse complement strand
TCTGGGCGTCATCGGTACGAGTGTTCGATGCCGCGGTTGAAAAAGCCTACAAGGGCAAAAAGAAAATCTTCTGGAAAGAGGTGCTGGCTGGTGAAAAGGCTTTTAACCAGACTGGCAACTGGCTCCCTGATGACACCCTGAAGGTGATTGACGAGTACAAAGTGGCTATCAAAGGCCCTCTGACTACACCTGTTGGCGGCGGTATTCGCTCGCTGAACGTGGCACTGCGTCAGCAACTCGATCTGTACGCGTGTGTGCGCCCGGTCAGGTGGTTTAAAGGCGTACCAAGTCCCGTGAAAGAGCCCGGACTGGTTGACATGGTTATCTACCGTGAAAACACAGAAGATATCTACGCCGGTATTGAATACCAGGCAGGCACTCCCGAAGTTGCCAAAGTGATGGAGTTTCTGGAGAAGGAAATGGGTGTGAAAAAGATTCGCTTCCCCAAATCCTCCAGTATCGGTATCAAACCGGTATCCAAAGAGGGAACTGAACGCCTCGTACGCTCGGCGCTCGATTTCACTATCAAAAGCAAGAAGAAGTCCCTCACGCTTGTCCACAAGGGCAACATCATGAAGTTCACCGAGGGTAAATTCAAGGAATGGGGCTACGAACTGGCCGAGCGCGAATACGGCCATCTGGTTTTCACCTGGTCTCAGTACGACAAAATCAAGGCTGAAAAAGGAGAAGACGCTGCCAACAAGGCTCAGTCAGAAGCCGTGGCTGCCGGCAAGATTATCGTCAAAGATGTTATTGCCGATGCTTTCCTTCAGCAGATTCTGCTTCGTCCGGCAGAATACGACGTCATCGCAACCCTCAACCTGAACGGCGACTATATCTCCGATGCGCTTGCCGCACAGGTTGGAGGTATCGGTATCGCTCCGGGCGCCAATATCAACTATATCACAGGACACGCCATTTTCGAAGCTACCCACGGCACAGCTCCCAAGTATGCTGGCAAGGATATGGTTAACCCGGCCTCCGTTATTCTTTCGGGCGTAATGATGCTCGAATATATGGGCTGGGACAAGGCTGCCAAACTGATTGTAAAAGGTCTGGAACGCAGTATCCGTAAAAAACGCGTAACCTACGACTTTGAACGTCTTATGAAAGGCGCCACGAAGTTGAAGTGTTCAGAATTCGGCTCCGAAATCATCGCCAATATGTAATTCTTTCCCATGTGATCATTCCCGGGCGTGCAGTTTTTTGTGCGCCCGGGATTTTTTTTGCCTCTTTTTACACAAAATAAAGCTTTTCTGCGTTTATAGCTTAAATGAACATACGAATGAGTACAAAAACCATAGTCTCTGCCCTCCTTTTTTCTCTCGTTTCTTTCTCTCTGACGGCTCAGACATCAGCGGAGCAAAGCGACCCCGAGGCGCGAAAAGTACTGGATAAAATAAGGAAGAAATACGAGGGATACAAGTCTTTCGAGGCAGCTTTTACGCTTGGTATCGAGGTGCCGCAACAGGCAAAACAGACTCAAAAAGGCACCATCGGTCAGGAAGGAGAGAAGTTCAGGCTCGAAATGAACGATCAGCTGATTATAGACGACCGGAAAACTACCTGGGTTTATCTGAAAAAGAACAATGAAGTACAGGTATCCAACTCAGACCCGAACAGTCAGGATGCAGGCTTTATGACTCCAAAAGAGTTGCTCAAGCGCTATCAGAAAGGAGATTTCATTTTCGCGATCACCGACAAAGTGGCCGAAGGCACACAGATTATAACGGAAATTGAGTTCAAGCCGGTTGACCGAAAGTCCGAGTACTCCAAGTTCAGGGTAAGTATCAACGAAAACGCCGGTACAATCCAGCAAATCAAGGCCTTTGCCAAGGACGGTTCAAGATATACTTTCGCCATCACCCGTTTCACCCCCAACAAAGCGATGGGGCCATCCTATTTCACTTTTGACAAAAGTAAATATCCGGGTGTTCAGGTCGAAGATCTAAGACTCTGACAGGGGGCGTATCTGCCTTACAATCAAATCAGTATCCTGTTCCTGCATACATTTGAAATGACCTTTCGGGCATTCGGCATATCCTATTTTTGAACAGGGTCTGCACCGAAGTCCTGCTACCTGTATATCTGTGTGAAGGCTCATTCCTTCCGGGTAGTACGGGTACATCCCGAATTCCGGAATGGTGTTTCCCCAGATACAGATAATTTTTTTGTGGAGTGCCGCTGCAATGTGCATCAGTCCGGTATCGTGAGTGACTACCAGCAGTGCCTGTTTCACTATGGAAGCTGACTGGTTCAGGTTTAGTTTGCCACAGAGATTTACCACGTGACTACCGGCATTTGCTCCGAGCCATTCGCCATCAGCCATTTCCTGTTTGCCACCCAGAATTGCCAGCGGCATTTCCGTCTTGCGGCATATCTCCAGCATTTTTTCCCGGGTTAGTCGTTTGGTCGGGTGCGTTGCGCCAATGACAAAGGCGGTGAAGGGCTGAGCCAGCACGGGCGACAGTTCCGCCGGCGTGACGATGTCTTTTTCCGGAATGAAGTAATCCAGTCCGGCTCCGTCATTGACTACCCCGAGTCCGGAAACTGTTTCCAGATAACGATCAACGATATGGACAGGAGGAAGCAGGTCAATACCCAGATTCACCTTTAGCCACTTCTGCGTATTGATTTTATTGAATGAGGCAGAAGGTTTCCCAAGCGCGCGTTTGACCTGCAGTGACCGGAGATTATGATGCAGGTCAACAACGAAATCGTAATCCTCCGCCTTCAGCTCTTCTGTCACATCCGATACCTTTCCGTCAAAGGAATAAACCTTGTCAATGTACGGGTTTGATCCGGGGATAGACGTGAAAGCACTTTTTGTGAGGAAGTGTACTTCCGCACGGAGCTGCTTTTTCAGACACCTCGTCACGGGGGTAGTGAGTACAATATCACCGATTGAGGAAAATCTGATAACCAGAATTTTCATTCAATCCTGGAGTTTATTGGTAAAAACGAGGTACTCCCACGGTTTCAGATTGAGCTGCATGTCGGGAGTAACCTGTATTGTACTGGCGCCGAACAGATTCAGGTAAGAACCGATCGTATGTTCATCGGGTCGAAGTGTTACTTCACAGGGTTCCTTGTGCATATTTATTACGACCACTACCCTTTCGCCGTCCTTTTCCCGGGTGAAGGCATATACCCTGTCGTCTTTGTCGGTTGGTATTTTGACCAGAGCGCCACCTTCGCCGCCAGATC
>JBEGNB010000249.1:0-3219 GCA_041182785.1 Bacteroidota bacterium | reverse complement strand
ATTGACTGGTCCACATATTACGGTGGTGCTGGCAATGATGAGGGCTTCGGTGTGGCACTGGATGGGACCAGCGGTGCTTATTTGACTGGCCAGACAGCGAGTAACGCTGGTATTAATTTTAACAGCAGTTTTCAGACTTCTTCCGGCGGTGGCTCGGATGCCATGATTGCGCGATTTAACTCGGGCGATGGCACCATAGACTGGGGCTCCTATTACGGAGGTTCGGCTGCCGACATCGGTTACTCTGTCGCACCGGACGGCAAGGGCAAGGTTTATTTTGCGGGCCAGTTGGGCAGTTCCATCCCCATGCCATTTCCGGGAATGCAGGATACTACCTATAACGGTGGCTTCGATGCGTTTCTCGTTAAAGTGGATGAATCATCCTGTCCTGTTTTTGTCTCTCCTCCTGCCAATGTAACAGTATTGTCGGAAAGTATTTGCTCTGGTTGTACGCTGTCTGGCGGTGCCTTTACATCGCCTTCAGGTACACCTTGTCCTTACGGTTCTACATTGCAATACGCTGTAAGTACCAATGGAGGTTTTTCTTACGGGATCTGGTCAACAACAGCACCTGTTTATGATCAGTGGAGTACACTGACAATCAAGACACGTTGTAATTGTGATTTTGATGGAGCGATTTCCAGCGAGGAATCTGTTCCGGTAACTACATATCCCGGGATTTGTATTCCCCCGGTTGTCAGTATCTCGGGTAATCTTGCCATCACACCTGGCACGAGTACAACGCTCACTGCCACAGGCGGGGTACAGTACTCCTGGAGCTCGGGAGAAACAGCTTCAGTGGTAACAGTGGCTCCGCAGGCTACCACCACATATTCTGTGACTGCCACCGGAGCGAACGGGTGTACAACAGAAACATCTGCAGTGGTAACAGTGTTGCCATTTCCCGTTTGCCGCGCCAAAATAAGCCCCACCGAATACAAGAATTTCATGTGCCATAACCTCGGGGCCGCCAACACCAGTGCTGATCCGTTTACTCCAAGCTGGGAGATTAATGGTGGTTACTGGCAGTGGGGCCGCAAGGAACAGGCAGTGGCCGGACCGAGTGGACCGGATCTCTCACAGGCAAATGATATAGTACCGGGTAGCTGGAACAGTGTTAATGCGGCAGATGATGCCTGGCTGTCAGTGTCAAGGACAGCTAATGACCCTTGCCCGTCAGGATTCAGAGTGCCTTCCAAATCAGACTGGGAATCCTTGATTGTTAATAATACAGTTTCAAACGTTGGCAGTTGGAACAATAGTCCTGTTAATTACAGCTCCGGCAAGCTGATAGGAAGCGATCTCATGCTGCCTGCTGCAGGTGGCAGACACGATGAGAACGGAGGGCTGCTGTTCCGGGGATCGCTGGGCCTTTACTGGTCTGCTACAACCCTGAATACGGGAGCCTGGTTCCTGAATCTGGGTAACGCGGGCATCGCAATGGATGGAAGCACCTGGCGTACCGGGGCATTGTCAGTGAGATGTATCGAGTTTGAAGGTCAAATAGACAGCCTTGATTGCGCTGCTGCATCAGTGACGGGAAATTTGACCACTGGCACAAACTCCAGTGGCATCAGTGTCGTAGTGCCCTATTCAGGTGGCAACGGCGGTGTTCACAGTGGCCAAACGATTACATCCACCGGAGTAACTGGTCTCACAGCTACCCTGAACACGGGCAGCTTTGCCAATGGTTCCGGCTCGCTGGTTTACGATATCACCGGCACGCCGTCCGGTTCAGGAACGGCATCTTTTGCCCTGAATATCGGCGGACAGAGCTGTACGCTGAATCTGAACGTGGCACAATCCGTTGTGTGTCGCGCCAAAGTAAGCCCCACCGAGTATAAGAACTTCATGTGTTATAACCTGGGTGCCGCCAATACTAATGCCGACCCGTTCACTCCAAGCTGGGAAATTATTGGCGGATACTGGCAATGGGGGCGTAAAGCGCAGGCCGCAGCCGGGCCGGTCGGTCAGGATACTTCGCAGCAGAACGATGGGCCTGTGAGTGGGTGGATTACTGCCACAGCACCATATGACTCATGGCTGGATGATGTAAAAACGCTGGAAGATCCTTGTCCCGAGGGGTACCGGGTTCCTACATATAATCAGTGGAGCGGTATTTTGTCCAGTAATACAATAACCGATTTAGGAACCTGGTTTGGGAGTTATACAAGCTATACGAATTACAGTTCAGGGAAAAAAATTGGGGCTGAGTTGATGCTTCCGGCTGCCGGTTGGAGAAACTATATTGATGGTAAATTGAGTGGTCGGGGTGGTTCTGGTCATTACATCAACAGCTCCGGCGGTCAGTTATACTTCCACAGTGGATTCATTTCGGCTGATTTTTTTTGGAACAGGAATTATGGTTTCTCCGTAAGATGTATAGCTGAAGACGGCGTTCAGGGCCAGATTAGTACAATATTATGCGACGAAGCTGCAGTATCGGGTGAGGCAATCGCTCATCAGAGCTGTAACTTGATTATTGAAGTGCCATACACTGGAGGTAACGGCGGATTTTATTCAGGTCAGACTATTGTATCATCCGGTGTAAATGGAATGACAGCAACACTGTATGGTTACGTTTTTGCGAATGGTTCCGGTACACTCTCTTACGCTGTTACGGGTATTCCTGACGGAGCAGGAACAGCTAATTTTATATTGAATATTGGCGGACAGGTTTGTACGCTGAGTGTTGCTGTGAATTACCCTCCGGGCGGTCCGGTATGTCGTGCCAAAGTGAGCGCTACAGAATACAAGTACTTTATGTGCCATAATCTTGGTGCTGCCAATTCAGATGCCGATCCATTTACTCCGAGCTGGGAGATTAATGGCGGTTACTGGCAGTGGGGCAGGTCGGCTCAGGCCGCTGAAGGCCCTGCTGGTCCGGATATTTCACAGGCAAACTCCGGTTTGCCTGGTAGCTGGAACAATATATATGCACCTGATGGCTCATGGTCTGATTCTGTCAAAACAGTGAATGACCCATGCCCAACAGGATATCGGGTGCCATCCAATGCCCAATGGGATTCGGTTATTACAAATAACATGTATGCCAGTACGGGCACATGGTCTGAGAGCGCCACGAATTACAGTTCAGGTATAAAGTTTGGTAATCAGTTGCTGCTTCCAGCTGCTGGTTACAGGTATGATGGCAGTGTGCCTCTATACTATCGTGGTTACCACGGCTATTACTGGAGTAGTACGGATCAGGGTTCGCTT
>JBEGNB010000248.1:0-8112 GCA_041182785.1 Bacteroidota bacterium | reverse complement strand
GTCCACCAGCGGCCTGATGAGTTCGTCGAACTGCTGGCGGCTTATTTCCAGCGACTGCCCGTTCAGTACACAGGAATAGTTGTCAGAGCCGGACAGCGATTTCTTGGCTTTTTCCGCCTCCAGGCGTATTTGCTGACTGAATTCCTTGTTTTCTTCGAGCGAAGACTGTGGAAGGCCCAGATCTGACAGCCATTTCAGGATAATCGCCTGATCAAAATCGTCGCCACCAAGGAAAGTGTCTCCATTGGTGGAGAGCACCTCATAGATTCCGTCCTGAATCTGCAGTATGGAGATATCGAATGTGCCGCCTCCGAGGTCGTAAACGGCAATAGTACCGGCTTCGGTCGGGTTATATGCCAGTGCTGCCGCCGTAGGCTCGTTCACAATACGCAGTACATCCAGTCCGGCCAGCTTGCCCGCATCGCGGGTAGCCTGTCGCTGATTGTCGTTGAAATAGGCAGGGACCGTGATAACCGCTTTGCTTACGTTGGTGTTGAGTTCGTTCTCTACCCGCTGCTTCAGTTCGCGTAGAATAAGCGCACTGAGTTCAATCGGGGTGTAAAACTTGTCGTCCACCCTGATTTTGACCAGCGATTCGGTATCGTCGTCAATAATCTTGTATCCGAAAAACTGCGTATGCCCGGCAATGTCGAGATACGATTTGCCCATCAGCCTCTTGACGGAAAAAATAGTGCGGGCAGGATCGGTAATCAGCTTTTCCCGGGCTGCGCTGCCCACTACCACCGACTGGTCTTCAGCAAAATGTACGATGGATGGCACCAGCGCACTCCGGCCATCCTGGTCGCGTACGCAAACGGGCTTGCCGTCTTTGATGAGTGCCACGAGACTATTGGTAGTGCCCAGGTCAATCCCCACAATTATCTCTCCGGGTCTTTCTATGGAACCGTCTTTCAGGTTAATGGAATAAGTAGCCATGTATTGTCAGTTCAAACCCTCGAAACAAGCGCGGAGACAAAAAGTTCAGAAAGGGGAGGTGGCAGAGAATCGGCAGCCGCCTGGGAATTTATCCCCGGCTCTCAGTTGGCTTTTCCCTGTGTGGGTATTGTTGAGAAAACGGCTGCCGGTATCTGCGGATGAGAGCCCAAAAGTATTAAGAATAATCAGAATAGAAAAAATATTTTTTGCAGGATTTTGATTTACGGCAATGAAATGTTATGTAAACTGTGCCGCGCAGAGAACCTCAATAAAGTGTAATTAACTTGTTTCTATTGCAATGACACTGGCTCGGGTGATAGCCTGAACTGAAAATGATAATTTCGGAACTTGTTCATTTTGCGGAAGAGATAACTTGCCCGGAGGCTTTTGCCATAAATAAGGATTACAAGACTCTGATTCGGGTAATTTTTAGAAATTCTAAAATCTGTCCTTCGAAAGAGGATAGTTTGGTCAAACGCCGCAGAGTTCTTAGCTTTGGGCGTCATTTGCCCTGATAATGAAGTTCTATCCAATTAAAATCGCCACCATCCGGCAGGAAACGTCGGACTGTATCTCTATTGCACTGGATATTCCGGATGACCTTAAGGAGGTTTTCCGCTACAGTCCGGGTCAATACCTGACCTTCCGTGCCAGTCTGAATGGGGAAGAAGTGCGCCGCTCCTATTCTCTTTGCAGTGCCCCTTCCGATCGGGAGTGGCGCGTGGCAGTCAAGAAGGTGGACGGGGGGCTTTTTTCCACCTACGCCAATGAGCACCTGAAAGCCGGAGATATACTCGAAACAGCACCCCCTGAAGGTCGCTTTTTCCCCGACGCGCTGTCTGTAAATTCCGGCCTCGATTATGTCTTTTTCGCCGCCGGTTCCGGTATAACACCCGTTATTTCTATCATTAAAACGGTGCTGGAGCACGCTCCCGGGTGCCGGGTAACGCTTGTTTACGGGAACAGAAGGTCCTCTACCGTTATTTTCCGCGAAGAAATTGAAGGGCTGAAAAACCGCTATCTTGGCAGGTTTCAGGTCATTCACATTCTGAGTCAGGAAAGGGTGGACGTGCCCTGGCAGAGCGGCCGCATCACCACTGCACGCCTCGATGAAATGCTGGAGGTCATGCCTGAACTGCTCAATGCCAACCAGTTCTTTCTCTGCGGCCCCGAAGAAATGATCGCCTGCGTGCGCGAGGGACTGCAGTCCAGAGGGGTGCCGAAAGATCATGTTCACTTCGAATTGTTCGGGACCGGCCAGCAAAAGCACAAAAAATCGCAACAACCGGTGTCGGATGCTGTTGTAGCAACGGCTGAAATCCGACTCGACGGTGTTTGGTTTGACGTGCCTGTCAGAGAAGGTCAGGCAGTGCTCGATGCCGCGCTTGCCACCGGAGCCGACCTGCCATTCGCCTGCAAGGGCGGCGTCTGCTGTACATGCCGCGCCAAACTGACTGAAGGCAAGGTGGAAATGGACGCCAATTATGCGCTCGACGAGGAAGAGGTGGAAGCCGGTTTTATCCTGACTTGTCAGGCGCACCCGCTCACACCCGTCATAAAAGTTGATTTCGACATTAAATAACGCTTTTCTAACCCAATCATCACCCATGAGTACTCAGGTTTCGCTGGAAGAACGTTTTCAGGCGCGTATAGATGCCGAACAAAAAATTGAACCCAAAGACTGGATGCCGGAAGCGTACCGAAAAACGCTTATCCGCCAGATTTCCCAGCACGCACACTCCGAAGTGGTAGGTATGCTCCCGGAAGGGAACTGGATCACCCGGGCTCCAAGTCTGCGCCGCAAAGTAGCCCTGCTCGCCAAAATTCAGGATGAGGCCGGCCACGGTCTGTACCTCTACTCGGCAGCCGAAACGCTCGGTATCAGCCGCGAAGAACTGTACAACGAACTGCTCAGCGGAAAAGCCAAGTACAGCTCCATTTTTAATTATCCCACACTCACCTGGGCCGACATGGGCGCTGTGGGCTGGCTGGTTGACGGTGCTGCCATCATGAATCAGGTCGCGCTCTGCAAGTGCAGCTACGGTCCGTACGCCCGCGCCATGGTGCGTGTGTGCAAGGAAGAGAGCTTTCACCAGCGCCAGGGATTTGAGCTCCTGCTCACGCTGTCAAAAGGAACGCCAGAACAGCATGCAATGGCTCAGGATGCCATCAACCGCTGGTGGTGGCCCTCCATGATGATGTTCGGCCCGAATGACTCCGACTCTCCGCACTCCGCTCAGTCCATGCGCTGGAAAATAAAGCGCTACTCCAATGATACACTGCGTCAGAAATTCGTGGATATGATCGCGGAGCAGATCAAGGTGCTCAACATGACGCTGCCCGATCCGGATCTCCGCTGGAACGAAGAACGCGGTCACTACGATTTCGGTACCATTGACTGGACCGAATTCAACGAGGTGCTCAAAGGAAACGGCCCCTGTAACCGCGAACGCCTCGCCGCCCGCCGCAAGGCCTGGGAGGAAGGTGCCTGGGTGCGCGAAGCCGCCATGGCACACGCAGCCAAAAGACAACAGTCGGTCTGATCACGCAAATTATTGTCAATTATGGCAAATTCAAGTGAATTCCCGCTCTGGGAAGTATTTATCCGCTCTCATGGCGGCCTGAACCACAAACATGTAGGCTCTCTGCACGCAGCCGATGCACAGATGGCTCTCGAGCACGCACGCGACGTGTACACGCGCAGGATGGAAGGAGTATCTATCTGGGTAGTGCCCTCTACCGCGATAACCGCGTCTGACCCCGCCGATACGGATCCTTTCTTCGAACCGGCTAAAGACAAAATTTACAGGCACCCCACGTTCTACGATATTCCGGAAGGGCTCAAACACATGTAAAGAACCCAAAACAGCTGATTATGCGCGATTTCTTGTTGCTACTCGCCGATAATACGCAGATTCTCGGTCACCGGCTCGGCGAATGGTGCGGCCACGGACCCGAACTGGAGATTGATATGGCCATGACGAACCTTGCCCTTGATCTGATCGGCCAGTCACGCAATTATTACCAGTATGCCGCCGACCTGGAAGGCGCTGGTCGCACGGAAGATGATCTGGCGTATCTCCGCGATGCCCGTGAATTCCGCAACTGCCTGCTCGTGGAACAACCCAATGGCGATTTTGCCCATACGGTTGCCCGCAATTTCCTGTTCGACTCCTGGCATTTCTTCTTCCTGCAGGCATTGTGCCAGAGTAACGACGATCGCCTGGCCGCTATTGCCGTCAAGTCCGTCAAGGAGGTGACTTACCACCTGCGCTGGAGCAGTGAGTGGGTAATCAGGCTCGGCGACGGTACGGAGGAGAGTCATAAACGTATCCAGGATGCTTTCGACAATCTCTGGACTTATCGTGGTGAACTGCTCGCGCCTGCTCCTTATGAAACGGAAGCTGCCAGCGCCGGCTATGGTGTTGATCTCCATGCCATCAGGCCGCTGGTAGAAGACAAACTGTCCGATATTCTCGCTCAGGCTACGTTGAAGCGCCCCGAGGACGGCTGGATGCAGTCGGGGGGCAAAACAGGCCGCCACTCCGAACACCTGGGCTATATCCTCGCAGAAATGCAGTACGTTCAGCGCGCTTACCCCAACTCAGTCTGGTAATGAATACCGATATACATCAAATCAGTGTCGGCGACCTCTGGAACTGGCTCGAAACGGTGGTTGACCCGGAAATTCCGGTGCTGACCATCCTTGATATGGGTATCGTCAGACGCATCGAAATCAGGGAAGGCGACCGTATAACTGTCTCCGAGTTCGAGGGACGTACCAATACAGGCGCATCGGTTGATCCGGAAAATGCACAAATTCTGGTGTACATCACACCTACTTATACGGGTTGCCCTGCCATGAACATGATCGCCGCTCACATCAGTATGGAGCTGGCCACGCACGGCTTCAGTGATATCAGTGTCAGGGAGGTAATACAGCCAGCCTGGACAACCGACTGGATTCCGGAATCCGCCCGTCAGAAACTCAGAGAATACGGCATTGCGCCCCCTGAACAGGCTGCCCGTGTGGAGCGACTCCTGTTTTCCGACGTTTCGGTCACCTGTCCGCGCTGCGAGTCTCGTAATACCGAAAAGCTCGCCGAATATGGCTCTACGGCCTGCAAGGCCCTGTACCGCTGCAAGGACTGTCTGGAACCGTTCGATTACTTTAAATGCCATTAAAAATGACCATCCCGGAACAGGTTGTAGCCAGAATGATGTCGAAAGATGCCTTCAGTCACTGGATGGGACTGGAGATCGAAGGGGTAGGGCCCGGCTGGTGCCGACTGAAGTTTGTCGTGAAACCGGATATGCTCAACGGCTTTGATATCATACACGGCGGGGTCGTATTTGCGGCCAGCGACTCCTGTTTCGCTTTTGCCTGCAACTCACACGGGCGAATTGCCCTCGCACTCGAGGTATCTATTTCTTTTACGAAGTCTGCCAAAGCAGGCGAAACGCTGTTTGTTGAAGCCAGGGAACTTCATCTGGGCAACAAAACCAGCGTATATGAAATCACCACCACCAACGAAGCCGGTGAAACGGTAGCCATCTTCAAAGGCACCGCTTACCGCACATCCAGAGACGTTTTAAGCTGATTTATCATGCAACAGGCATTCATTGTTGACGGCGTACGCACACCGATAGGTAATTTCACGGGATCACTGTCGGGTGTCAGGCCCGACGATATGCTGGCACTGGTTATCCGCCAGCTTATGTCCCGCTATCCTGATATTGACCCCCGTGAACTGGGTGATGTAGTTATCGGATGCGCCAATCAGGCTGGTGAGGATAACCGGAATGTTGCCCGAATGTCGGTGCTGCTTGCCGGCTTGCCGGTAGAGGTGCCTGCCCAAACGGTTAACCGCCTGTGTGCCTCGGGTATGTCGGCCGCTATGGATGCTGCCAGGGTCATACAGACCGGCGATGCTGCGCTCATGCTGGCCGGCGGGGTGGAAAATATGACCCGTGCCCCCTGGGTTATTTCCAAAACAGCTACTCCTTTCGGCCGCGATGCCCAGATGTTCGACTCTTCCTTTGGCTGGCGTTTCATCAATCCGGCCATGAAAGAACTCTACGGCGTGGATGCCATGGGCGAAACAGCCGAAAATCTGGCTGACCGCGACGGTATCAGTCGCGCCGATCAGGACCTTTTTGCTCTCCGGTCTCAGCAAAAAGCGGCAGCAGCCTGGCAGAATGGCCGACTGGCGCGCGAAATAGTTCCGGTTGAACTGGTTCAGAAAAAAGGGGATCCGATTTTGTTCGACCGCGATGAATTTGTGAAGCCGGGTACAACCGCCGAGGCACTGGCCAAACTGCGTCCCGCTTTCCGCAAGGACGGCACCGTGACCGCAGGTAATGCCTCCGGACTTAATGATGGAGCTGCCGCCCTGCTGCTCGCTTCCGGTCAGGCATGCGAGCGATACCAGCTAAAGCCGCTGGCACGTATCGTTTCATCGGCAGTGGCAGGAGTGGAACCGCGCATTATGGGAATTGGCCCTGTACCAGCCAGTCTGAAAGCACTGGAAAGAGCCGGATTGTCGCTGAACGATATGGACGTCATTGAGCTGAATGAAGCCTTCGCGGCGCAGTCGCTCGCATGTACGCGCGCGCTTGGACTCGCAGACGACGATCTGAGGGTAAATCCGAACGGTGGCGCCATCGCGCTGGGGCACCCGCTGGGCATGAGCGGAGCACGTATCCTGTATTCTGCAGCACTCGAACTCACGCTTACCGGTAAACGGTATGCACTCGTTACCATGTGTATCGGGGTAGGGCAGGGGTATGCGGTGGTGCTGGAACGGGTGTGATTTGCTACCAGCGATAACACAGTGTGATAAGGTCTATGTAAACATATTGCTAAAATAGGTTATACTTCTTTTTGGTTGCCAATGAGATAGTTTTGGCATCTTTTATTTTCGATTTCACCTTATTAAGGTCTTCTTCACTCAAACTACCAATATGCATATCAGGAAACTCTGATAATCGCTTTTTAATTGATGCAATATCTTGTTCAATCAAATTCGAGCAGTCCACAAAGGAAGAGTGAGACAAATAATCTCTTCCAGTGGAATTAAGACTTATGTGCAGGTCTTGTAAATCTTTTGATTGGAAAACATTTGGGTTAATTTCTGAATTAATGAGGACAGAGGCAAAGATTACTTTTTCAGTATCAAATCCGATTATTATAAGTCTTTTAACTTTAGGGGGAGTAGTAAAATCAACGTAGTACTTCAGGACAGAGCCAACTTGAAAGTTTTCATTAGCCAGTTGCTCTTTGGTCTCTTTGGGAAAAAAATCACCGAACAACTGCATAGGTGTTGAAAATCACTTGGTTTTCGAGATTAATTTCTATGTATTTTAACATCTCGGCTGATGCACCGCCTTCACGGGCTATATCAATGAAACTCATTTCATCATAAGTAGCGGCTTCCCAAGCCTCCCTGTGTGATTTTTCGGTAAGTTCGGCAAAACTTAAATGTTGATTTTCAGTGATTGCTTCTTCGAGGCATTCAAGATTACTTTGAGAAAGTACCTCCAAATTTGGCTGCATATTTGCACTGATGAAGTGACCGTTAATTACATCAAAATAATTTTTATATGTTTTATCAGCCAAAGCTGATTCTCTTGTGTCTTTAAAAATATCATACAATTTTGATGGAACTGGTCCGTGAGCCATGGCGACATAAATATCACCCGAAATGGGTGTGCCATAGGTTGTTAAATGTTTCTGGTCAGCGAAATATAATATTTTGAAGACCTTATGAAAGTCGCTCCTTCCTCCAAGCCTTTGCAATACGAAAAGCACAGAGTGGAGAGTTTTTTCAATATTTAACCTGAAGTTATTCCCCATAGTTGATTTTTTGCAAAGTTACGAGAAAAGGTTAAGATAAAATATAAATACAAAAAGTTTTAAATTAATTGTAAACAAAATGAATTCTGAAATCGTATCTGTTTAATAATTACTCAGTGAGTCCCGGGTACGCAGCGTCGCAAGTCAACATTTTCATCTGACTACTCAAATATCATAACAAAAAAGCGCAACTATCTGATAATAAGATAGTTGCGCTCTTGTAAAGTCGGGATACCAGGATTCGAACCTGGGACCCCCTGCTCCCAAAGCAGGTGCGCTACCGGACTGCGCTACATCCCGAATCCCCTTCTTTCAAATGG